>NZ_JBFUBD010000020.1:0-32398 GCF_056405935.1 Polaromonas sp. P1_E3 | reverse complement strand
GTCGGCACCACCACCGTGATGGTCACCCACGACCAGACCGAGGCCATGTCCATCAGCGACCGCGTGGTCGTGATGGAAGCCGGCCGCGTCACGCAGATCGACCAGCCGCACCGGCTGTATGAGCACCCGCAGACCCGCTTTATCTCCAGCTTTGTCGGCAAGGCCAATCTGCTCGAAGGCCGCGTGATGGATACGGGCCCCTGGGCAACGGTGCGTGTGGGTGGCAATGTGCCGCTGGAAGTGCAGGCGCCCGGTGTGTCCGAAGGTGATGCTGTGGTGCTGAGCCTGCGTCCCGAAAAAATCCGCCTGGTGCCCGAAGCACAGGGCCGCATAGGTGGCACGGTGCGCGAACGATTCTTCCTCGGCAGCCAGTGGCTGTACCAGGTGTCCACGGCTGCCGGCCAGCTGGCGGTGGTTTGCCCCAACGACGGCACAACGCCTGCCGAAGAAGGCTCCAACGTCGGCCTGGACTGGACCGCCCAGCAGGTGCGCCTGCTGCCCGGCGTGCAAGGGCTTCCAGCATGAACAGCGCCGCCGTGGCCGCACCGGTCACGCCGCCGGCCCGGGCCAGCGCATCGCGAACCCCCTGGCTGCTGTCGGCGCCGGCATTCACGCTGTTTGCCTGCCTGCTGCTGGCGCCACTGGCGCTTACCGCCGTGCTGTCTTTCCAGGTGTTTGACCACGCCACCGGCGTGAAGAACAGCTTTACCCTGGCGCATTACGCCGCCGTGCTGACAGACGATTACTACCACGGCATCTTCTGGCGCACCCTGTGGATCTCGGCGCTCACCACGCTGATCTGTATCGCCGTCGGTGCGCCCGAGGCTTATGTACTCAGCCGCATGCGCAGCCCCTGGCGCTCGATTTTGTTGCTGGTGGTGCTGGCACCGCTGCTGGTGTCGGTGGTGGTGCGGGCGTTTGGGTGGAGCATGCTGCTCGGCCCCGAGGGCGTGGTCAACCAGGCCATGCGCGCCGTGGGTTTGCCTTCGATGCGCATTCTCTATACCGAAGCCGCCGTGGTCATCGCTTTGGTGCACGTGATGCTGCCCTTCATGGTGATCCCGGTGTGGACCTCGCTGCAAAAGCTGGACCCAGGCGTCGAAGACGCGGCGCTGTCGCTGCAGGCCTCGCACTTCACGACCCTGCGCCGCATCATCTTTCCGCAGGTGCTGCCGGGCATCCTCTCCGGCAGCCTGATTGTGTTTGGCCTCTCCGCCAGCGCCTTCGCGATTCCCGGCCTCCTGGGCGGCAGGCGCCTGAAGATGGTCGCCACCGTGGTCTATGACGAATACCTGCACGAACTCAATTGGCCGCTGGGCGCGGCCATTGCGCTCACGCTGCTGCTGGCCAACCTCGCCATCATGCTGAGCTACAACCGCATCCTTGAGCGGTCTTATAAAAAGTCGCTTGGATAAGGAGGCGCAACATGTCCAGAAACGGCCCCCTCGCGCTCCTCTTCAACGCGCTCGTCATCACCTTCATGCTGGCGCCGCTGGTCATCGTGTGCGTGGTGGCCTTCACACCCGGCAACACACTGGCTGTTCCGACCACGGCGTTTTCATTGCGCTGGTTCCGCGCAGTGTTTGCGCATTCGGACTTTGTGCAGTCCTTCAAGAACAGCCTCTGGCTGGCGGTGATTTCGGCCACGCTGGCGACCGTGCTGGCCGTCCCGGCCGGGCTGGCAATTGCACGCCACAGCTTTCCGGGCCGCGATTTCCTCAACGGCCTCTTCCTCTCGCCGCTCATCATTCCGCACCTGGTCCTGGGTGTGGCCTTGCTGCGCACCTTTTCGCTGATCGGCGCGACGGGCAGCTTCTTCTGGCTGGCGTTGGCGCACGTGGTCATCATTACGCCCTATGTGCTGCGGCTGGTGCTGGCTTCGGTTGAGGGCAGCGACCGCAGCGCCGAGCAGGCGGCCTTTTCGCTGGGTGCGAGCCAGGCGACGGTGTTTGTGCGCGTCACGCTGCCGATGATCCTGCCCGGTGTCACCGGCGGCTGGCTGCTGGCTTTCATCAACAGCTTTGATGAAGTCACCATGTCGATCTTTGTCACCGCGCCTTCCACTGTGACCTTGCCGGTGCGCATGTACATGTACGCGACCGAGTCGATAGACCCCTTGATGGCGGCCGTCTCGGCCCTCATGGTGGCGCTCACGGCGGTGGCCATGCTGGTGCTGGACCGCATCTACGGGCTGGACAAGATCCTGGTAGGTCACAAATGAAATCAAGCATTGAAACCGCCGGAGTGGGCCGCAAAGCTGCCGCCCTGCTTCACCGCGTGGCCGAAGGCAACCGGAAACCGGTGAGCTTTGTGCTCAATGGGAGGCCCCTGAAGGCGATGGCCGGCGACACCGTACTGACGGCGGTGCTGACGCATAGCGCGCAGCTGCGCTTCAGTGAATTCAGCGGCGAGCCGCGCGCCGGCTTTTGTATGATGGGCGCCTGCCAGGACTGCTGGGTCGCGACCGAATCGGGCCGGCGCCTGCGCGCCTGCAGCACCTTTATTGAAGAAGGCATGCGGCTGGTGACTGGCGCGGAAGGACCGTTATGAGTACGCAGGCGGTGATTGTGGGCGCCGGCCCGGCCGGCGTGCGCGCTGCCGAGGCGCTGGTGGCGCACGGCCTCTGCCCCGTGGTGGTAGACGAAGCGCCGCGCTGGGGCGGGCAAATCTACCGCCAGCCGCCCGCCGGCTTTACGCGACCCAAAGAAGCCCTTTACGGTTTTGAGACCGGGCGCGCCGACGCAGTGCATGAGGCTATGGCCGGCATGCTGGACAAGGTTGACTACCGCCCGGACACCCTGGTCTGGAGCGCTGAAGGCGGCAAGCTGGATTTGCTTCGCCAGGGAACCATGAGTACGCTGCCCTACAGCCACCTCATCGTCGCCACCGGCGGCACGGACCGCGTGCTGCCTTTTCCCGGCTGGACTTTGCCTGGTGTCTACACACTGGGCGCCGCGCAGGTGGCCCTGAAATTCCAGGGCTGCGCGATTGGCTCGCGGGTGGTCTTTGCCGGCACCGGGCCTTTGCTGTATTTGATCGCCTACCAGTACGCCAGGGCGGGCGCCAGGGTGGCGGCGGTGCTTGATACGGCCAGCTTTGCAGGCAAGGTGGCCGCCGTACCCGCCATGCTGCGCCAGCCGGCGCTGTTGGCCAAGGGCCTTTATTACCTGGGTTGGCTGCGTGCGCACGGCGTTGCGGTGCACCAGGGCGTGGAGCTGGTACGCGCCACAGGTGACGAGCGTGTGCAGGCCATGCAGTGGCGCAAGGCCGGCCGCACGCAGGAGATCGCCTGCGACGGTGTGGGCTTCGGCTACGCGCTGCGGCCCGAAACGCAGCTGGCCGATTTGCTGGGCTGCCGGTTCCGTTACGACAGCCTTCAGCGCGCCGCGCTGCCCGAGCGGGACGCCATGGGACGATCCAGCGTGGCAGGCGTCTACCTGGCCGGCGACGGCGCCGGCATCATGGGGGCCGATGCCGCGGAGTGGGCCGGCGAGCGCGCCGCGCTGGCGCTGCTGGCAGATACCGGGCACAGGATCGATGTGGCGCGCGCAGCCCTGCTTGAAAGCCAGCTTGGGCGCACGGCGATATTCCGCGAGGGGCTGGAGCGCGCCTTTCCGTTTCCCGTCCGCTGGGCCGCCGGCGCGCCCGATGAGCTGGTGATCTGCCGCTGTGAAGAAATCACTGCCGGCGAGCTGCGCCGGTGCGTGGCCGACACCGGCACGCGCGAGATGAACCGCCTCAAGGCATTGACGCGTGTCGGCATGGGCCGTTGCCAGGGTCGCACCTGCGGTGTGGCAGCGGCGGAGATCCTTGCAGAGGCTTGCGCCGCCAGTCCGGACGCTGTCGGCCGGCTTCGCGGGCAGGCGCCTATCAAGCCGCTGCCGTTTTCAGCGATGGCCGCCCAGGCGATGAAGCAGGAGGCTGTCTGATGGAGCGCATCACGGCCGACGTTGCGATTGTGGGCGGCGGCATCATGGGATCTTCGGCGGCCTTGTTCCTGCGCCGCATGGGGTTTTCAGTGGTGCTGCTGGAGCGCGACCTTTGCGGTTCCCGCTCCAGCGGCGTGAACTACGGCGGCGTGCGCCGCCAGGGCCGGCCGCTGAGCCAGCTGCCGCTGTCGCAGCGCGCGCAGGGATTGTGGGCGCAATTGCCTGAGTTGATCGGCATCGACGGCGAATACCTTGCTTCGGGCCACCTGAAGATCGCACGCAGCGAAGCCGACATGATCTCGCTCGAGCGCTACCGCGAGCGCACGCTGGGCTTCGGCATGGATTTGCAGATGCTGTCCATGCGTGCCTTGCGTGAGCGCTGCCCCTGGCTGGGGAAAGCTGCGTTGGGAGCCTCCCTGTGCCCCGGTGACGGACAGGCCAACCCGCGCCTGGTGTCGCCGGCCTTTGCGCTGGCTGCGCGCAAACTCGGCGCCGATATCCGGGAGCAGAGCCGCGTGGATGAGGTGTCGCGCGATGGCGCCATGTTTGTGCTGCGATCGGGTGACGCACTCGAGGTACGCGCCACACACCTGCTCAATTGCGCGGGCGCCTGGGCCGGCGCCCTGGCGGCGCGGTTCGGTGAGCCCGTGCCCCTGGAGTCCGGCCATCCCGAGATGGTGGTGACCGAGCCGCTTCCGGCCTTCATGAACCTCAGCCTCGGCGTGGAAGGCGGCGGCGTTTATGCCCGCCAGGTGGCGCGCGGCAATTGCGTCATCGGAGGCGGCAGGGGGTATGCGCTGGACGACCAGCGTGCCCGCGCACAGCGCAGCGGCCTGGCCGTCCTGATGGAGCAAACGGTTGAACTGCTGCCGGCGCTGAAGCACGCACACATCATCCGTACCTGGAGCGGCACCGAAGGCTACCTGCCCGACCGCCAACCGGTGATAGGCCCAAGTGCAACCACACCGGGCCTGATTCATGCATTCGGATTTGCCGGCGGGGGTTTCCAGTTGGGTCCCGGTGTGGGTGCGGTGCTGGCCGACCTCGTGCAAAGCGGCGAGAGTGCCACGCCGATTGACGCTTTTTCGATTGAACGCTTTTCCGCAAACCCGCGCGCGACAACCGCCGGGCTCGTTTCTTCTTCCGTTGTCTAGCCTTCTTTCACCGTCCTCTTCGATTTCACTGCCTTCACTTCACTCAACGCCACCAGGAGCTTTCCATGAACATCTCCCCACGATTCCTGACCGCCCGCGCTACAGCGGTGTCGTTTGCCGTTGCAGCCGCCGGCCTGGCCGGCCTGACTACCGGTAGCGCCATGGCCCAGACCAAGACGCTGTACATCGGCATGAACGGCGGCACCATGGAGAAAACCTACACCGAGAACGTCTTCGGTGCGTTCGAGAAAGCCAACAACGTCAAGGTGGTGGTGGTGCCGGGCACCTCGTCCGACATCCTGGCCAAGGCGCAGGCCAACAAGGAGAACCCGCAGATGCACGTGATGTTCCTGGACGATGGCATCATGTACCGCGCCATCGGCATGGGCCTGTGCGAGAAAATGCAGTCCAGCCCTGCGCTGAATGACCTGTTTCCCACTGCGCGTTTCAAGGGTGACATGGCTGCCGGTGTCAACATCGGCATGACCGGTATCGCCTACAACAAGAAGATGTTCACTGAAAAAGGCTGGACGCCGCCGACCTCCTGGATGGACATGGCCAACCCGAAATACAAGGGCAAGGTGGTGTTCCAGTCGCTGTCGTCTTCAACCTTCGGCCTGCACGGCTTCCTCCTGTTCAACCGCATCCAGGGCGGTAACGACAAGAACGTGGAGCCCGGCTTCAAAGCCTGGCCCACCACCATAGGCCCCAACGTGCTGGAGTACATCCCGAGCTCGGCCAAGATCGCTGAAATGGTGCAGACCGGCGAGGCCGCGATGTTCCCGCTCACGCCCACGGCCGTCGGCGTGTTGAAGGATAAAGGCCTGCCGGTGGAATACGTGCAGCCCAAGGAAGGCTCGGCCGTGCTGACGGTGGGTGAATGCGTGATCGCCAAAAACAGCGAACCCGCACTGGCGCACAAGCTGGCCCAGTACCTGCTCTCACCCGAAGCCCAGGCCGCAGCGCTGGAGTTTGGCGATCAGATCCCGTCCAACCCCAAAACCAGGGCCAGCGGCAAGGCTGCCGCGCTTGTGACCCAGATGAACACCTACATGAAGACGGCGACCACGGTGGACTGGGACGCGATCAACGAGAACCGCCCGGCCTGGAATGCACGCTGGAACAAGACAGTCGAGCGCTGATTACCCATAGCCTGCACTTTCGCAGGCGCATGACAACCCGAAGCTGGCTTCCTCAGGCGCTTCGGGTTTTGTGCTTTTTAGGCCTCCAGGCCAATAGGGATGAGCGCTGGCAGCTATTAAATCTATAGCAATTCAGTTCCGCCGGCCGCGCAGCAAACGCAAGCCATTGCCCACCACCAGCAGGCTGGCGCCCATATCGGCAAACACCGCCATCCACATGGTTGCCGTGCCGAAGACGGCCAGGAGCAGGAACACGGCCTTGATGCCCAGTGCCAGACTGATGTTCTGCCACAAGACGGCATGCGTTCGTTTCGACAGGCGCACGGTTTCGGCCACACGCTCCAGGTTGTCGTTCATGATCACCACGTCGGCTGCTTCCATGGCCGTGTCGGCACCGGCGCCGCCCATGGCGAAGCCGATGTCGGCCTGCGCCAGCGCGGGTGCGTCGTTAATGCCGTCGCCCGTCATGCCGGTGGCGCCGTAGTGTTGCTGCATTTGGCGAATGGCGTCGAGCTTGGCTTCGGGGAGCAGGTCGCCACGGGCGTCGTCGATACCGGCCTGGGTGGCGATGGCGCGCGCCGTGGCTGCGTTGTCGCCGGTCAGCATCACGGGCGTAACGCCCAAGGTTTTGAGGTCGGCAATTGCCTGCCGTGAGGTTTGCTTGATGGTGTCGGCGACGGCAAACAGGGCGAGCACGCGCGTGTCATCCGCCAGCAGTGTCACGGTGCGGCCTTGCTGTTCATGTTGGGCGAGTTCGGCTTCCAGTTCCACGCCGCACAAGCCCAGTTCGTGGATGAGGCGGTGATTGCCCAACACAATGTGCTGGCCATGGGTGATTCCTTCAACGCCGCGGCCCGGCAAGGCCTTGAACCCTTGCACCTCGGCGGCTTCAACAGATCCGGCGTTCAAACCCGCTGCAATCGCTTTGGAAACCGGATGGTCGGACCGTGATGCCATGGTGGCGGCAAATTGCTCGGCCATCGCCGGATCGGCATCGCCCCACGGGTGCCAGTCCACCAGCTGTGGTTTTCCTTCAGTGATGGTCCCGGTCTTGTCCAGCGCGACGGCCTTGAGCAAGCGCGCCTGCTCAAGGTAAGTGCCACCCTTGATCAGGATACCGCGCCGCGCGGCAGCCGAGAGCCCGCTGACCACCGTCACGGGCGTGGAAATCACCAGCGCGCAGGGGCAGGCGATCACCAGCAGCACCAGCGCCTTATACAACGACTCTTGCCAGCTCAAGCCCGCCAGCAGCGGCATCAGCACGGCGACCGCGACGGCGATGGCGAACACGGCCGGCGTGTAGACGGCGGCAAAGCGGTCGACAAAACGTTGCGTCGGCGCACGGCTGCCTTGGGCCTGCTCGACCGCATGGATGATGCGGGCGAGCGTGGTGTTGCCGGCGGCGGCCGTGACGCGGATCTCGATCTCCCCGGTTTCGTTGACGGTGCCCGCAAAGACGCTGTCGCCGGGTCCCTTGTCGACCGGAATGCTTTCGCCGGTGATCGGCGCCTGGTTGACGGCGCTGTTGCCCGAGGTGACCACGCCATCCAGCGGCACACGCTCGCCCGGCCTGATGCGCACTACGGCCTCCAGCGGAACGGCGGCGACCGGCGTGGCTGACCAGCCGCCGTCTGCGCCCCGCATCAGCGCCTCTTCAGGCGCCATGTCCAGCAAGCCCTTGATGGCATTGCGTGCGCGGTCCACGGCTTTGGCTTCAATCAGCTCGGCAATGGCATAGAGCGCCATCACCATCGCGGCTTCCGGCCACTGGCCAATCAGGAAGGCGCCGGTGACGGCGACCGACATCAGTGCGTTGATGTTGAGCTTGCCGCGCAGCAGGGCGGCCAAGCCTTTTTTGTAGGTGTCCAGGCCGGCCAGGCCAATGGCCAGCGCCGCCACCGCCATGCCGGCGACTTTCCAGGCCAGCAGCTCCGGCGCAAAGAACGACACGGCCTCGGCGCCGACGGCCAGCACCAGCGCCGCGGCCAGGCGGGTGACACCGCTGCCAAAACTGCCGAAACCGCCATCATGGCTGTGGTCGTGCGCATGCCGCTCATGGTCATGGCCGTCTGCTTGCGCGTTGGCACCCGTCTGGGCAGGCTGCGGGTCAAACCCGGCCTTGCGGATCGCCTCCAGCGCCTTCGCACAGGCCTCCTCGCCGGCGTCTATTCGCAGCGTGCGCGCACCCAGCTGGAAGCCCAGGGAGCGTATGCCGGCGATGGGCTCCAGCGCCCGGCGGATTTCCGACTCTTCGGCGCTGCAATCCATGGTGGCGATGCGGAACAACCGTCCCGCGGCGCCAGCGGCGATGGACACAGGTGCGTGCGCGGCGTGGGTGCTGCCGCAACAGTCGCCTGTAGGGACATCAGGGCCGGAGGCGAGGTTTTTTTCAGGTTTCATGGCTTAATTGGAAACCCTGTAGCGGCCTTAGAGTCAAGCGCGCCTGGCGAGTGACCCTACGGCGATGTTGGGACGATGTTCAAGGAGCCGCCATGAAAATCGGAGAACTGGCCAAAACTGCGCAGACCCAGACAGAAACCATTCGTTACTACGAACGCGAGGGGTTGTTGCCTGAAGCGGCGCGAACCAGCGCCAATTACCGCATCTACGACGAAAGCCATGTCCAGCGCCTGGCGTTCATACGCCACTGCCGGTCACTGGACATGACGCTGGCCGAAATTCGCGCGCTGCTCAACTTCAAGGATGCGCCGGCCGGCAGCTGTGATGACGTCAATACACTGCTGGATGAACACATCAGCCACGTGGCCACCCGCATCCGCGAACTCAAGGCGCTGGAAAAAGACCTCAGGGTTTTGCGCGAGCAATGTGCCAGCGGCCAGGCAGCGGGCGATTGCGGCATCCTCAGCGGCCTGGAAAAAGCGGCGCTGCATCAAAGCCAGAACCGCATGCCCGGCGGGCGCGGCCATGGGGCGCATATCCACGGCGCGCACCCGCAGGTGGGTGTTCCCGGCAAAGAAGAGGAACGCCAAAAGCCCGCCGCCGGCAAGGCGACTCACACGCGCAGGTGACGAAACGCGGACTGTATATTTTTACAAAGCACTTGCTTGCTAAAAATACCGGGGTTTGCTAAGGTCCGTTCTCATGGACAAACCTGCCGCGCGCTCGCGCCCTGCCGCACGCGCTCATACCCCTTTTAAAACCGCCACCGACAGTGCTGAAAAGCGACCGCGCGGCCGGCCGCGAAAAACCCTGGATGAACGCGACGACGGCAACCGGCGGGTCGAACTGATCAATGCATCCGCCCGGCTGTTTCGCCAAAAAGGTTTTGACGCCACCAGCACGCGCGACATCGCGGCTGCCGTCGGCATGCACAGCGGCTCGCCCTTCTACCACTTCAAAAGCAAGGGCGCGCTGCTGGGTGCCGTGATGGAAGAGGGCATGCGCGCGGCCCTGCAGCGTCAGGCCAAGGCCTTGCAAACGGCGGGGCTTTCCATCACGGAGGCGCCGGCGCTGCTGCGTGTGCTGATCCGCAACCACTTTGACGTGCTGCTGGGCCCGGGCAGCGATTTCATTCCCGTGATGCTTTACGAATCGCGCTCTATCACCGCCCGGCAGCGCAAGCTGCTGGCCGGGTTGCAAGGCGAGTACGAAGCCGTCTGGGAGCCGGTGTTGCAGGCGCTGGCCGAAGCGGGCCGGCTCAAGGGGCCGGTGAAGCTGTCGCGCCTTTTGGTCTTTGGCGCGCTCAACTGGTCGGTGCAGTGGTTTGATGCCAAAAAAGATGCATCGCTGGATGAGCTGGCGGATGCGGCCATGGCGCTGTTCATCGGAGAAAAAACACCGAAATCCCCGACAAGAAAGGTCCACGCATGAGTTACCAATCCGTCTTTCAACCCGGGCTTTTTGCCGGCCAGGTCATCGTGGTCACCGGCGGCGGCTCCGGCATTGGCCGCTGCATCGCGCATGAGCTGGCAGCGCTGGGCGCGCATGTGGTGCTGATCGGCCGCAACACCGAAAAGCTGCACAGCGTGGCCGGCGAGATCGTGGCCCAGGGCGGGCGGGTGAGTTTTCACCCCTGCGACATTCGCCAGGAGGACGCTGTCAGGACCACCATCATGGCCATCGTGGTGGCGCAGGGCCGCATCGACGGCCTGGTGAACAACGCCGGCGGCCAGTACATCACGCCGCTGGAGGCCATCAGCGCCAAGGGATGGGAGGCTGTGATCAACACCAACCTGACTGGCGGTTTCCTCATGGCGCGCGAATGCTACCTGCAGGCCATGCAGGGCAAGGGCGGCAGCATTGTCAACATCGTGGCCGACATGTGGGGTTCCATGCCCAGCATGGGCCACAGCGGCGCCGCGCGCGCCGGCATGGTCAGCCTCACTGAAACCGCGGCGGCCGAATGGGCCAAAAGCGGCGTGCGCGTGAACGCGGTCGCACCCGGCTACATCGCCTCCAGCGGGATGGACCACTACCCGCCCGAGGCTGGCCCCATGCTGCGCGAGATGCGCCACACGGTGCCCCTGGGCCGCTTCGGGACCGAGAGCGAAACATCGGCGGCCGTGGTCTTTCTGCTCAGCAAGGCTGCCAACTTCATCAGCGGCAGCACCTTGCGCGTCGACGGCGCCAGGCCCCAGATGCGCATGGGCTGGCCCATGCAGCGGCCCGATGCCGAAGCGCTGCAGCGTGAGGCGATCAAGCCTTTCGATGGTTTTCACCTGGCTGAGACCCCCAAGGTCTTCCAGCCATGACGCTGTTCCAGTCCGCGTGGAATGCGCAATCGCCACAAGCCATGCAGCGGCGTGACGCCATGCTGTCGCGCATCGCCGCATTGCGCGCGCTGGAAGAGCGCAGCGCCGCCGCCTCCGCCCGATCACGGGCTGCCTTCGACAAGCGCGGCCAGCTGCTCCCGCGTGAACGCGTGGCCCTGCTGCTGGATGCAGGTGCGCCGTGGCTGGGCCTGTGTTCACTCGCCGGCTACCTGCAGGACAACCCGGACGCCGCCCGGTCCGTGCCCGGCGGCGGTGTGCTCGCCGGCATTGGCTTTGTCAGCGGCGTGCGCTGCATGGTGGTGGCCAGCGACTCGGGCATAGAAGCCGGCGCCGTGCAGGCCATGGGGCTGGAAAAAATCCTGCGCGTGCAGGAGATTGCGCTGCAGAACAAGCTGCCGTTTATTCATCTGGTGGAAAGCGCGGGTGCCAACCTCTTGCGCTACCGGGTCGAAGGGTTTGTGCATGGTGGCAGCCTTTTTCGCAACCTGGCGCGGCTGTCGGCGGCGGGCATTCCGGTCATCACGGTGCAGCACGGCTCCGGCACGGCGGGCGGCGCCTACATGCCGGGCCTGAGCGATGTGGTCATCCTGGTGCGCAAGCGTTCCCGCGCCTTCCTCGCCGGCCCGCCGCTGCTGATGGCCGCTACGGGTGAGGTGGCGACCGAAGAGGAACTGGGCGGCGCCGAAATGCATGCAGGCGTGTCAGGCCTGGGTGAACAGCTGGCCGAAGACGACCGCCATGCGCTGGGGCTCGCACGCGAGGTCGTGGCCCGAACTTCATGGTCGGATATGGCTGCAGGCCAATACACACGAGCGCAAGCGGCTATGAATTCAATAGCAACCCGTGATGGCCCCTCCGAACCGGTTTACCCGGCTGATGAGCTCCTGGGTCTGATCCCTGGCGACCTGCGCCAGCCGCTGGACATGCACGAGGTGATCGCCAGGCTGGTGGACGGCTCTGATTTTTTACCCTTCAAGGCGCTTTACGGTGCAGCTACCGTGTGCGTGCAGGCGTCGATTGCCGGCCATGCCGTCGGCATCATCAGCAACAACGGCCCCATTGATGTGGCCGGGGCCAACAAGGCCACGCACTTTATCCAGCTGATGTGCCAGCTGGGCCACCCCCTCATCTACCTGCAGAACACCACCGGCTACATGGTGGGCAAGGAGAGCGAGCAGGCCGGCATGATCAAGCATGGCTCCAAGATGATCCAGGCCGTCACGAATGCCACCGTGCCGCAAATCACCATCCAGTGCGGTGCGTCATTCGGCGCGGGCAACTACGGCATGTGCGGCCGCGGCTATGCGCCGCGCTTTCTGTTCAGCTGGCCCAGCGCCAGGACAGCGGTGATGGGCGGCGAGCAGGCCGCACGCACCATGCAGATCGTGGGCGAAGCGGCCCTGGCGCGCAAAGGCATTGCACCAGACCCGGCCCAGTCTCAGGCGCAGTACGACAGGATCGTCGCCATGTTTGAGGCCCAGGCCGATGTGTTCTACACCTCGGGCCTGGTGCTGGACGACGGCGTGATCGACCCGCGCGACACGCGTGCGGTGCTGGCACAGTGCCTGGCGATGTGCGCCGACGCCGATGCGCGGCAGTTGAGGCCCATGCAGTTTGGCGTGGCGCGTATGTAGGCCTCCGGCCATCCCTAAAAAAACGGAGACAGAAATGCAGTACACCCACGAACACCTGGAAATCCAGAAAACCCTCAAGCGTTTTATCGATGCCGAGATCAATCCGCATGTCGATGAGTGGGAAGCCGCTGAAATCTTTCCCGCACATGACGTGTTCAAGAAGCTCGGAAATCTGGGCATGCTGGGCCTGACCAAGCCTGAGGAATACGGCGGTGCGGGCCTGGACTACTCTTACGCCATGGCCATGGCCGAAGCGCTGGGCCACATTGATTGCGGCGGCGTACCCATGGCCATCGGCGTGCAGACCGACATGTGCACGCCGGCACTGGCGCGCTTCGGCAGCGACGAGCTCAAGCGTGAATTCCTCGCGCCTKCCATTGCCGGCGATGCCGTGGGCTGCGTTGGTGTGAGCGAGCCAGGCGCGGGCAGCGACGTCGCCTCCATCAAAAGCCATGCCCGCAAAGATGGCGACGACTACATCATCAGCGGCCAGAAGATGTGGATCACCAACAGCCTGCAGGCCGACTGGATGTGCATGCTGGTCAACACCGGCGAGGGGCCGGTGCACAAAAACAAAAGCCTGGTCATGGTGCCCATGCGCGACAAGGGCAAGCTGCGAAAAGGCATCGAAGCCGCCAGGAAAATCAAAAAAATCGGCATGAACTCGTCCGATACCGGCCTGATCTACTTTGACGAAGTGCGTGTGCCGCAGCGTTACCTGATCGGCAGCGAAGGCTCGGGTTTTGTCTACCAGATGATGCAGTTCCAGGAAGAGCGCCTGTGGTGTGCGGCGAGTTGCATCCAGTCACTTTCCAACTGCATTGAGTGGACAGTCGAGTGGGCGCATGAACGCAAGCTTTTCGGCTCTACGCTGGCCGACCAGCAATGGGTGCAGTTCAAGCTCGCCGAGATGAAGACCGAAGTCGAGAGCCTGCGCGCCATGACTTACCGCGCCTGCGAACTTTACGTGCAGGGTCAGGATGTGACCGAGCTCGCTTCCATGGCCAAGCTCAAGGCCGGGCGGCTGAACCGCCTGGTGCCCGATACCTGCCTGCAGTTCTGGGGCGGCATGGGCTACACCTGGGAAAACAAGGTGGCCCGGATGTTCCGCGATGGACGGCTGGGTTCCATAGGCGGCGGCGCCGACGAGGTGATGATGGGCATCATCGCCAAGATGATGGGTGTGGCCAAGTCCGGCAAGAAGGGTGGCTGAGTTCATGGCCATGCCTGGCGCGCGAGGCGGGACATCCGCATGAAAAAAATCCGCTGCCTGCTGGTGGCCAACCGCGGGGAGATTGCCCGCCGCATCATGCGCACCGCGCGAACCATGGGCATGCAGACGGTGGCGGTGTATTCAGACGCCGATGCCGGTGCGCTGCATGTGCAGGAGGCGGACATCGCATGTGCGCTGGGAGGTGTCACTTCGGCTGATTCCTATCTGCGCATCGACAAACTGGTTGCTGCGGCCCAGGCCAGCGGCGCCGATGCGGTGCATCCGGGCTACGGCTTCCTCAGCGAGAACGCCGCCTTTGCCGACGCGGTGATTGCTGCGGGGCTGACCTGGGTGGGGCCGCCGCCGGCTGCGATCCGGCAGCTCGGCAGCAAGTCGGCCGCCAAGCGACTCGCCGCGGCGCAAGGCGTACCTTGCCTGCCGGGCTACCAGGGTGATGACCAGTCCGACGCGCGCTTTGAGGCTGAAGCCGCACGCATCGGTTACCCGCTGATGGTCAAGGCCGTGGCGGGCGGCGGCGGGCGCGGCATGCGGCTGGTGCACGATGCAGCGCAGCTTCCGGCTGCACTGCAGAGCGCTCGTTCAGAAGCACTCTCGGCGTTTGGAAATGGCGAACTACTGATCGAAAGAGCTCTGCTCAATCCGCGTCATGTGGAAGTACAGGTGTTCGCTGACACTTACGGCCATTGCGTTCACCTGGGCGAGCGCGACTGCTCGGTGCAACGTCGCCACCAGAAGATCATTGAAGAGACGCCCAGCCCGGCGGTGGATGCGACCCTGCGCGCGCGCATGTGCGGRGCGGCGGTCACGCTGGCGCAAGCGGCAGGGTACGTTGGCGCGGGTACGGTAGAGTTTCTGGTGGAGGGGGCTGATTTTTTCCTCATGGAGGTAAACACGCGCCTGCAGGTTGAGCATCCCGTCACTGAAGCAGTCACAGGCCTTGATCTCGTCGAGTGGCAACTGCGCGTAGCGCAGGGCGAGCCGCTGCCTCTTGCGCAGGACGAGGTAACGTTCAGCGGTCATGCGATGGAGGTGCGCCTGTGTGCCGAAGACGAGGATTTCATGCCGCACGCGGGCACCGTCCAACGCTTTCGCGAGTCCGGCGAGGTGCGCTTTGACCACGCGCTGTTTGAAGGGCAGGTGGTGTCGCCTCATTACGATTCGATGCTCGGCAAGCTCGTGGCGCACGCCGCGACGCGTGAGCAAGCCATAGATCAGCTGGTGGCGGCGCTGGGCCGCACTGAAGTGCTGGGCCTGCCCACCAACCGGCAGTTTTTGTCGGCTTGCCTGGCACACCCGGTGTTCCGCGTCGGACATGCATTGATTCCTTTTCTGGCGGAGCAGGGCGATGCGATACGTGGAGTGCTACAAAAAGAGGAGCTGCTTGCGCTCATCCCATCTGGCCTAGCGGCCATTTTCTCTCAAGATACTGACTCAAACAGTGCCGCAAACAGTCTGCCGTGCCCATTTCCCAGGCCGGTCCGGCTGCGCCACCGCGCGCAGCTGCTGGATTTGCGCGTGCGTGAGCTGGGCGGGGGCGGGGGCGCGCTGGAAATCGAAACGGGCGGCGAGGTGTTGCAGGCGGTGATCACACGGGGAGTCGACGGTGCTCTCACCGTACGCACAGGCCAGACCGGGCAGCGCGTATCGGCGGTGCGCCTGAAGGAATCTGCCGGGCAAGCCGGCACACGCTGGCATGTGCAGAGGGGCTCTGTTGACCTCTTTCTGGAAGATGCCACGTTGGAGCCGGTGGCATCCGGCGGTGTTGCAGCCGCGCGGGAATTGCGGGCGGCCTTCAACGGCAAGGTGATTGCGGTCCACGCGGCACCGGGCCAGGCCGTGAAGCGCGGTGACACACTGCTGGTGATTGAATCCATGAAGCTGGAACACGCGGTCAATGCCCCGCACGATGCCGTGCTGGCGGCCGTGATGGCAGAGGTGGGCCAGCAGACAAGTCCCGGGCAGGTGCTGCTGAAGTTTGATGAGGCCACAGCATGAGAAGCCGGGAAATCAGGAAAGATTTCACTGCGCGACAATTGAGGCCATGACCAAAGCTCAGCCCACCCCCACCAGCGCGATTGAATTCGAGCCGGAATTTGTCGCCAGCCTCAAAGAGCTGTTCGAGGAAAAAATCGTTTTCAACAAACTGCTGGGTCTGAAGATCACCTCGGTGACGGCGGAGCGGGTCACCGCCCGCATCGACATGCGCAACGAGCTCATCGGCCACTACGCCCACAACCGTATCCATGGGGGCGTGATCAGCGCGGGGCTGGACGCCATGGGCGGGCTGGCTGTCATGGCGGCCATAGGCGCGCGCCACATGGACGAATCGCCGACGCAGCGCCTGCACCGTTTTGCCAAACTGGGCACCATCGATCTGCGGGTGGATTATTTGCGGCCTGGGATCAGCGAGTTTTTTGAGTTGCGGGCTGAGGTGATGCGGTTGGGGTCTCGGGTGGCGAGTACGCGGATGGAATTTTTGGGGGCTGACGGGAAACTGTTTTCTACTGGGGCTGGGGCTTATATCGTTTCTTAGGGCTGGGGCTTGGTCTGGCAAATGCGCTTTTTGCTGAGGGCGGTTGGCCGGGGGTTGCCCGGCGGCAAGTAACTTTCTTTTGCTTCGCCAAAAGAAAGTCACCAAAGAAAAGGCGACCCTGGTTCCTGCGWCCCCTACGCTGCGCTCCGGGGCAACCTGCGGTGCTCGGCTCAGGCGGGGTCTCGCTCGAACTCGCCTTCGGCTCAGACAATCGCGATCCCTGATCCGCCTGAACCTGCGCTCCTCGGCGCWTCCACAAGGGGCAATCGGGAKCGGGAATCAATACCAACAAGTACTCGCCATGGCGAGTACTTGTTTCTTCAGGTRTTCGGGTTCTTGTCTTCGGTTGTTGGTATTTCTTTTCCCCACCCCTTGTGGATGCGCCGAGGAGCGSAGGTCCAGACGGATCAGGGCAAAAACTTGTTTGAGCGAAGCGAGTTGTTTTTGACCCCGGCTGGACCGAGCACCGCAGGTTGCCCGTAGCGCAGCGAAGGGACGCAGGAACCAGGGTCGCCTTTCTTTTGCTTACTTTTCTTTGGCGAAGCAAAGAAAAGTGAGTTGCATGCCGGGCAACCCCCGGCCAGCAACCCTCAGAAGAGCACGCTAACGCCGGAGCAAGACCGGCATCAACTAAGACTAAGCCGGCCCCTCATAACCCAAAGCATTAAGAAACTCCCTGCGCCACCAATGCACATCGTATTCCCGGATTTTCTTGAGCAGCTTCTGGTGCCTGGCCTGGCGCTCCTCCAGAGGCATTTGCAGTGCCCGCTGTACGGTGTCGGCGGTGCCGTCGGTGTCGTAAGGATTGACCAGCAGCGCGTCTTCGAGCTGCTCTGCCGCTCCGGCAAAGCGCGACAGCACCAGCACGCCGGGGTCAGCCGGGTCTTGCGCCGCGATGAATTCCTTGGCCACCAGGTTCATGCCGTCGCGCAGCGGCGTGACCAGTGCCACCCGCGCCACGCGGTAGAGCCCGGGCAAGCGTTTGCGCGCCACGTTGCGGTGCATGTAGCGAACAGGCATCCAGTCAAGCTCGCCGAAATTGCCGTTGATGGCGCCGCACAGGCTTTCAAGTTGCTGCAGCAGGTCGGTGTAGGTGCCCATGTCTTCACGGCTGGGCGAGGCAATCTGGATCAAGGTGGCGCTGCGGATGTTCTCGGGGTACTTTTTCAGCAGGGTTTCAAAGGTGCGAAGCCGCTGCGGCAGGCCCTTGGAATAATCCAGCCGTTCCACGCCCAGCAGCAGTTTGCGACGGGAATATTCTTCTTTCATGCGCTGGTACATGTCACGCGCTTCCGTTGCGTGCGTGAGCGCGGCAAACTCGTCCACGTCAAGGCCGATGGGAAAGGCGCCTGCGCGCACGGTGCGGTGAAAGGCGCGAAAGCGGTTGTTGCCCAGCGCCACGGCCCCGGCTTCAGCCTGCACATAGCGCGAGAAATGCAGCAGGTCGTTTTCGGTCTGGAAGCCAACCAGGTCATAAGCGAACAGCGCACGCATCAGCCATTCGTGCTGGGGAATGGCCGCCAGAACCTGTTGCGGCGGCAGCGGAATATGCAGGAAAAAGCCGATGCGGTTGTTGCAGCCCATGGCGCGCAGCTCGGCGGCCATCGGTATCAGGTGGTAGTCGTGAATCCAGATGATGTCGTCGGGCCGCAGCAGGCCCATGAGCTTGTGGGCAAACAGCCGGTTGACGCGGCGGTAGGCCTCGATGAAGCCTGCGTCAAAACGGGCCAGGTCCAGCCGGTAATGAAATACCGGCCACAGCACGCCATTGCTGTAGCCCAGGTAATAGCCCGCATGGTCTTCGGTCGACAGGTCCACTGTGGCCAGCTTGACGTTGCCCGCCTGCTGCACATGCAGCTCGCCTTCGCCGGCGGCACCGCCCTCAACCACCGTGCCGCTCCAGCCGAACCACAGCCCACCGGTAGCGTTCAGCGCGTCCCCGAGTGCCACAGCAAGCCCACCGGCCGCCGCCTTGCGCGGATCCGCCACGCGATTTGAAACAACCACAAGCCGGCTCATGACAAACAGCCCTCTTCACCAGCAGGGGCCGTGGAACCGGCTTCGCCGGGCCACAGGCGCCGCCCCCTTGAAGGGGGGAAGGGGCTACACGCAGTGAGCCACCGACGGGGGAGAGCCACCCTCATACCTGGCTCTCCCAAGGCGCTGAGAGGCGGACAGCCGCATTGATGATCCCTACCATTGAATACGTCTGCGGATAATTTCCCCACATCTCGCCGGTCACGGGATGTGTGTCCTCCGACAGCAGGCCCACATGGTTGCGGGCCGCCAGCATGGTCTTGAAGATGTCGCGGGCCTGCTCCTTGCGGCCTATGCGCGCCAGCGCGTCGATGCGCCAGAAGGTGCAGATGTTGAAAGCAGTCTCGGGCTTGCCGAAATCGTCCGGTGCCTCATAGCGGCGCATGTAGGGGCCGTCGCACAGATGGGTTTCCAGCGCATCCACCGTGGCGATGAAGCGGGGATCCCTGGGGTCAATGAAACCCACCTCGATCATCAGCAGCACGCTGGCGTCAAGGTCGCGGCCACCGAAGCTTTCCGCGAACGCCTGGCGTTCTTCGCTCCACGCTTCCCGCAGGATGCGCTCCTGCATGACGGCAGCGTGGCTGCGCCAATATTCCGCCCTGTCGGGCAGCTCCAGCACCAGCGCGATCTTGGCCAGCCGGTCGGCGGCGGCCCAGCACATCAGGGCCGAGGAGGTGTGGATGCGCGCGCGCGTGCGCAGCTCCCACATGCCGGCGTCCGGCTGGTCATAGTTGCGCACGGCCTGTTCGCCGACGTCCTCGAGCCGCTTGAACTCGGCAATGCCCGCGCGGTGCAGCAGGCGGTGGTCGTGAAAGGCCTGGGCTGCGCCCAGCAGCACATTGCCGTAGACGTCGTGCTGGAAATGCTCCTGCGCCTGGTTGCCCACGCGCACCGGGCCCATGCCGCGGTAGCCGCCCAGGTGCACCATGATGGATTCGGGCAACTCTCGCTCCAGGCCTATACCGTAGAGCGGCTGGATATGCCCGCCCTTGGACTGCACCACCACATTGCTGAGCCAGCGCAGGTAGTCCTCCATGGTTCCGACTTCCGACAGGCTGTTGAGCGCGCGCACCACAAAAAAGGCATCGCGCAGCCAGCAGTAACGATAGTCCCAGTTGCGCTGGCTGCCGGGTGCCTCAGGGATGCTGGTGGTCATGGCGGCGACGATGGCGCCGGTGTCTTCAAAGAGGGAGAGCTTGAGCGTGATCGCTGCACGTATCACTGCCTCCTGCCACTCGAGCGGGACATGCAGGCGCTGGCTCCATTTCTTCCAGTAGGAGATGGTTTCCTGCTCGAACAGCCGCGCCGTGTCGGCAATGCCTTCGGCGAGCGATTCGTCGGCGCCGAGTAAAAAGTTGTGCTCACGCGTCAGTACAAAAGGTTGCCTGGACAGCAGGTACGAGATCGACACATCGGTATTCAGGCGCAGCGTCAGTTCGTCGCCCACGTAACGCAGGTGGTTGCTGCCCTGGGTGATCAGGGGCTTGCGCCGGCCCCAGTCGAAGCGAATGTCCAGCAAGACGCGGATGCGCGGCGCGCCGTTGATGGGCCTGACGCGGCGCACAAGGGTCATGGGCTTGAAAAATCGCGAACGGCTGAAAAATCTCGGCGCGAAATCGGTGATCTCTATGCCCTGGCCGTGCTTGTCAAACAGCTGGGTGCGCAGCACGGCCGTATTGGGTTCGTACCATTGCTTTGCCTCGGCGAAGTCTTCGATCTCGATGGCGAAGGCGCTGGACTGCGACTCCTGGGCGCCGGGAACTGTCGCATCGGTCTGGCCGGGCTGCGGCTCCAGCAGGGCATTGAATACCGGATCGCCATCAAAGCGCGGCAGGCAGCACCACACAATGCGGCCCCGGATGTCAATTAGCGCGCTTAATGCACAGTTGCCGATCACACCCATGGCAAGGGATGGTTCGGCCGGAGGCGCGAAGTTGAGTGAATCGTTCGCGACCCTCATAGGCGGCTTTCTTGCGTGGTGGCCTGCAGCCGAGAGGCATTTGTGCCGGCTGTGTCTTCCGTCGGGCCGCCCAGGGCGGTATGCAGCCATTGCCGCAGCGCGGCCGGAGAGGCGCAGCGGTGCCTTGCCTGCGTCGCGCCATCGCCCACCTTGATGCCTTCGCCGCCCAGCAGCTGCACCGCGGAAAATCCGTCCTCGTCGGTGGTATCGTCGCCCGCGAAAACGGGGCGCCGCCCGGCAAAGGGCGGCTCGGTCATGAAGGCACGGATGGCCGTGCCCTTGCTGACGCTGGCCGGCTTGACTTCAAACACGAATTTGCCGCGCAGCAGTTCCACGCACGGCGTGCTGTCGGCGGCTTGCTGCATGACCTGAAGGCACAGTGATTCAAGCGCCGGTGCATGACGGTAGTGCAGGGCGACCGCAGCCGACTTGATTTCGACACGCAGGCCGTCGTGGTGGGCCGCCAGCTCGGCCGCCCGGCGAGCCACGTCCTGAACGTCCGGCGTTGCCAGGCTGAGGACGCGGCCATCGGCCTGGCGGCGCTGGGCGCCGTGCTCGGCCGCGGCGGGTAGCCGCAGCGGCGCCAGGAAGCTGTCGAGGTCGGCCAGCCTGCGTCCCGACACGATCGCGAGTGCGCCGTTCAGTTGTTCCGATAGCCGGACCAGGGCCGGGATCACGCCCGATGCCACTTCGACGGCTTCAGGTTCCGAGGCGAGGTCGGCGAGCGTGCCGTCAAAGTCCAGAAAGAGTGCGGTCTGAGTGTCCAGCGCCGGCAGCTGCCCGGGAAGCGGTAAGTGCGGAGGGGGCGAGGGCTGCAATGAGGAAGAAGAAGGTGATAAATGCATCACCGTTTACCTTAGCAGCGCCCTTCTCAGGCCGCTGTAGGCCGGTTTCGCTTTTTCACTTTCTGGCGGGCAGATGCAGGCCTGTCGCGGCGCCGGGCAGGCTGTCCTGTACCGCCTTGACGCGCGCTCTGTGGATGTCCTCGCCAATCTGCTTGCCGCCGCGTCCTGCCGATTGCGCCGCCAGCGCCAGCGGCTGCGTTTGCACCGCCTGGGCCGTGGCCAGGACGCCGAGCAGGCGGGCGCGCTGCGGATAGGGTGAGTCCTGCAGTCCGAGGCGGCCGCGGGCGTCACATTCGCAGGCCAGCAGGACGTCGGCAAAGCGCTGGGGCTTGCGAAAGGCATCGCAGCGCTCCAGCAACCGCACCAGGGCCGCGGCGCCCAGGCTTTCGCTGCGGTGCACGTTGCCGTGCTCGCGCGCAACCACATCGGCAGTCTCGCGGCAGTCCACCGGCACGCGCAAGCGTTCGCAAACGTCTTTCAGCAGTTGGGCGCTGCGCTCTTCGTGGCCGATATGCCGCGGCAGAACGTCGGGAGGCGTCGTGCCCTTGCCGAGGTCGTGGCAAAGGCAGGCAAAGCGCGCCGCGAGGTTCGCCTCCAGCTGCGCCGCCATGTCCAGCACCATCATCAGGTGCACACCGGTGTCGACTTCGGGGTGGTGGCTGGCGGGCTGGGGTACGCCCCAGAGGCGCGCAACCTCGGGCAGCAATTTTTCCAGCGCACCGCTTTCCCGCAACACTTCGAACATGCGTGATGGCCTGTCCTCCATCAGCCCGCGTGCAAGCTCCTGCCATACACGTTCGGGCACCAGTGCATCGGCTTCGCCTTCGGCCACCATGTCCCGCATCAGCGCCATGGTTTCGGGCGCCACGGAGAAATCCGGAAAACGTGCGGCAAAGCGGGCCAGGCGGAGAATGCGGACGGGGTCTTCGCGGAAGGCGTCCGTCACGTGGCGCAGTACCTTGTCCCGAAGGTCCCGCTGCCCGCCGAACGGATCGATCAACGCCGAAAAATCAGGTTCAAACTTCGTGGAAGCTGTTCCTGGACGGGCGGGAGCAGCTATTGAATTGATAGTGAGATCACGCCGCGCCAGATCCTGCTCCAGCGTCACATCGGGTTCGGCATGCACCACAAAGCCGCGGTAGCCCGGCGCGGTCTTGCGCTCGGTTCGGGCCAGGGCGTATTCTTCGCGCGTGTCGGGGTGCAGGAACACCGGGAAATCCTTGCCGACCGGCAGGTAGCCTTGTGCCACCAGCGTTTCAGGGGTGGCGCCCACCACGACCCAGTCGTGGTCCTGCACGGGCAGGCCCAGCAAGGCATCGCGCACCGCGCCACCAACCATGAATATTTCCATCAAGTCAGTTTAGCGGTTCGCGCCGGTCCTCAAAAGCCCGGTTGGCGCCGGATTTCAGTTCAGGAGAAAACCGGCCGGAAGAAGCTGCGTTCGTAGCTGATGATGCAACCGGTTGTTTCGGCGTACTTGAAGGCGGCCAGGCATTCCTGGTCGGCAAACGAGCGCTGGCGGTAAATTTCATACGCCGCCAGGCTGTCAAATGTGAACAATGCCAGGGCAATGTTGTTGGCGCCCTCGCTCGGCATGAAGTAGCCGTGGTGCGTGCCGCCAAATTTCTCGACCAGCGGAATCCACAGCTTGCCGTAGTGCTCGAATTCCTTGAGCTTGGCCGTGTTGAGCACGTAGCGCAGGTAGATGGTGACCATGGCGTTTCCTGCTTAGCGTTTGATGCGGTAGGGTTCTTCGAACTCGCGAAAGTCGTTTTCAGCCAGCGCGTCGTCGATCCAGGCCTTGACGCCGGGCAGGGCGCTCACGCGCTGGATGTAGGCGTTGATTTCGGCAGGCACCGGCAAACCGTAGCGGCTCAGGCGCATGCAAACCGGCGCAAAAAATGCATCAGCAATGCTGAACTCCCCAAAAAGCATGGGTCCTTTGTGCTGCGCGAGCAATCCGGTCCACATGTCGACGATGCGCTGCACGTCGGCGCGCACGGCCGGTTTGTCACGCCAGATCAGCTGGCCCACGTCCGACAGGTCAGCCTCGATGTTCATGGGGCAGGCCGAGCGCAGCGCGCCAAAGCCGCTGTGCATCTCTGCGCAAACACTGCGCGCGCGTGCCCGTGCCTTCACGTCTTGCGGCCAGAGCTTTTTGTCGGGAAAGCGCTCGGCGAGGTATTCGGCAATCGCCAGCGTGTCCCACACCACAAAACCGCCATCGTCCAGCGCCGGCACGCGGCCCGTCGGGTTCACGCTGCCGATTTTTTCTTTAAAGCTCGAGTTGGCATCGAATGAGTCAAAGCGCAGCTTGATCTCTTCAAAAGGGATGCCCGCTTGCGTGAGCAGCACCCAGGGGCGCATGGACCAGGAAGAGTAGTTTTTATTGCCGATGTAGAGCTTGAGCATGGGATCCCCGTGTGTTGGTATGCAGGTCAAAGTGAAGCGACTTGCGATGCTACCGCCGTGCGAAATCGCGATTGATGCAAAAAATCTCCTGAATTAATGCCCACCCCCGTCCAGGCCCACTGCGTGTAGCCTGTTCCCCCTCAAGGGGGCGGCGCCTGGGGCCGGCAAAGCCGGACCCGCGGCCCCCGCTGGCGAAATAGCCTAGCACTCATCACGCCCATTGAACTCTTCAAGCCAGCGTGAGCCGTGGAACCGGCTTTGCCGGGCCACAGGCACAGTCCCCTGCAAGGGGAAAAGGGCTACACGCAGTGAGCCCGATAGGGGTGTGCCTGTTTTCGGCTTTGCCGGGCCGCAGGCGCAGCGCCCCCTCGGGGGGCAGCGACCCACACGAAGTGGGGGAGCGTGGGGGCCTAAAAACGGCCGGCTGTTTTGCGCTTGGCTGTCAGGCCACTGCGCAAACCCTGCGCGCCCAGGTAAGAAGGCGCGATCGCATCCAGCGCCGCCGGGTGAATGCCCAGCGCCTGCAGCCCGGGCAGCTTGCCGCTGGCGACGTTGTCGGTGGCCATGGCGTTGAGGTTGTCGCGGCTGAGCAGGGGCTCGCCGGGCGCGAGTTCCATGAGGCCGGCCTGCAGGCGCGCCAGTGCGGCCGGCAAGGCGATCACCGGCCGGCCCTTGCCGCCGTTGATGCCGGCATAGCGGCCGGCCAGTGTGACCAGCTGGCGCAGGGTGAACACGTCAGGGCCGCAGACTTCGTAAATCTGGCCCGCGGTGTCGGCGTCCTGCAGGCAATGGATGACGGCGTCGGCCACGTCCTCGACCCACACAGGTTGAAAGCGTGCATCAGCAGCCGCCAGCGGAACCATCGGAAAGACCTGCTGAAGCCGCGCAAATGTGTTGAGAAACCTGTCTTCGGCGCCGAAGATCACGCTGGGCCGCAACACGGTCACGTCCAGGCCGGTGCTGAGCAGGGCGGCTTCGCCGCGCGCCTTGCTGCGCTGGTACATCGATGCCGAGCCGGGCGAGGCGCCCAGCGCGCTGATGTGAACAATGCGCCTGAGGCCGCTGGCCTCGCAGGCGCGGGCCAGTTCCAGCGGCAATTGCACATGGGCTTTTTCAAATCTGGCCTCATTGCCTTGCAGGATAGCCACCAGGTTGACCACCGCTTCATGCCCCGCCAGCAGCGGCGCCAGCGCGGCGCTGTCGTGGATGTCCGCTTCGATCACATCGACCAGCGGCAGCATTTGCAGGTGCCGGGCGTTAACGCTGCGACGGGTAACCACGGTGACGCGGCATTGCAGCCGGGCCAGTTTTTCGCAGACATGGCGGCCGACAAAGCCGGTGCCGCCCAGGAGAAGGATTTTGTTCATAGACCGCTAATTTAGCGCGCTTCGGCCGCTTTTGTGCTTATTTGCGGCCTGCGCCGCGTGTTGCGGGTTATTTATGCATCCAGCCCTTGTGGTTCTTTGGCTTGCAGCTATAAATTAGATAGCAAGCTGGCGCGCTTTCCGTTCCCCGGGTTTCGCCTTTGGCCTACACGGCGCAAGGGGCGCCGTTTGCACAATAGTCAGATGAATATTTTTGAAGCACTTAGAACAAGCCACGAAACCCAGCGCACGCTGGCCGACCATCTCATCAAGACACAAGGCGACAGCAAAGAACGGGACACACTGTTCAAGGAGCTCAAGCGCGAGCTGGCGGCGCACGCCGCCGCCGAAGAACGGTTTTTTTATGTGCCGCTGATCGCACATGATATGACGCAGGAACCCTCACGCCACGGTATCGCCGAGCACCACCAGATGGACAAGCTGGTTGAAACACTGGAAGAAACCGACTTCAGCTCACCCGGCTGGCTGGCCGCGGCCAAAGCGCTGCACCACAAGATTTATCACCATCTTGAAGATGAAGAGCAGGGCGTGTTCCAGCTGGCGGGCAAGGTGCTGACGGAAGCGGAGAAGCTGTCGCTGGCCAAAGACTACGAGGGCGAGTTCGTCTCGCAGCGCACGAAGGACTGACCGCTGCGGCGCTCCTGGCCGGGCTCATGAACCGTCTGTGTGCCTGTCGCCGTCAGGTTTGAGCAGGGGCTCGGGTTTTTCCAGAAAACGTACAAGGCGCGGTACCAGCGACAGAATGCCGAGCGCCAGCAGCGTGCTGAGCACCGCGGTAGCTTCACGTCCCATGCCGGCGGCCATGCCGATGGCCGCGGTCAGCCAGATGCCGGCTGCGGTGGTCAGGCCTTTGACCTGCTCCTCGTCGCTGAGGCCCTTGAAGTGGCCCTTGATGATCGTTCCCGCACCGAGGAAACCAATGCCGGCGGTGACCCCCTGAATGACGCGGCTCAGGTCGGCCGTGATCATGCCGGCCTGCTGCGAGACCAGCACGAACATCGCCGAGCCCATGGCCACCAGCATGTGTGTACGCACGCCGGCCGCCTTGCCTTTTTGCTCGCGCTCTATGCCCAGCAGGCCCCCCAGCAAAGCTGCCAGCGTCAGGCGAATCATCACGCGGGTGGCTTGCTCGGCGTCAGGCAGATCCGAAAACTCCGAGGCGATGGTTTCACCGACTTGCTGCCACCAGGTGGGCGCCATGCGGACTCCTTTTCATGTGTTCGGTTGAGGGATGGGGCTCGACCGATTGAATGTACCGTGCCTGCCCTGCGGCGTCACCTGAAAGCCCTGCCTGTTCTCAGGGATAGATTTTCTCGCCGCGCTTGAGCATGTCGAAAAATTTCACCAGCCGGCGCTCGCGTGTCTCGGCCTTCTTGGCGGTTTGCAGCCTGAACAAAATCGCAAAGCGGTTGCGCGAGTCCAGCGCCTCGAAGAAGGCCTTGGCTTTGGCGCTTTTTTTGAGCAGCGCCGCCAGGTCGTCCGGGACGGCCATCTTGCTCTGTGCGTCGTAGGCCGCATCCCAGCGGCCATCGGCTTTGGCGCGTTCGACTTCGGCCAGGCCCGCGGGTTGCATGTCGCCGGACTCGATCAGCGCCAGGGCCTTGGCGCAATTGACTTTGGACCAGGTGCTGCGCGTGCGGCGCGGGGTGAACTTCTGCAGGAAAAACTGCGCGTCCATGGCGTTTCGCTGGCCGTCTATCCAGCCCTGGCAAAGTGCGGCCTCCAGCGCTTCGGCGTGGGTGATGGAGGCCAGGCCGGAATCCTTCTTCGCGATCTGCAGCCAGACGCCGGCGCTGCTGGCGTGGTGTTTGGCCAGCCACTTCCTGAAGGCTTGAGTGTCTTTGCAGCGCAGGGTGGCCAATGGGGCTGCGGGGGTCCTGGCGGATGTTCTGGAGGCGGCTTTAGTGGAGGAGGGCATGACACATTTTGCGTGAAACGCGGAGTTCACGGCAAATCCTGGGAGCCGTTGGCTGAGGTTGGTGCTATCAATACAGGAGCTGCTCGCGCGCGTCTTTAAAGGCTTCCAGCCATTTTTCATAAAAAAACCACCCGAAGGTGGTTTTCAGGTGCCGCGGCTGGCTTTACTGCGTGATGTAGTCCGACACCACTTTCCAGCGCGCATCCTGCAGCACTGACATGCGCGACTGGTTGTTCCCCAGCCGCTTTTGCGGGCCGAACTTGCCTTCGGCGCTGCCGAAGATGTCGGGCGGGTACACCATGGTGTCCATGGCCTTGATGAAGCTGTCAGTCGAGAGGTTGGCGCCGGCTTTCTGTGAGGCGCGCAGGAAACTGTCGATTACCGTGTAGCCGTATACCGAGAACACCGTCGGGTCTTCATTGAATGCGGTCTTGTACTTGTTGGCCCAGAAGCGGATGGGTTGCGAAGCCTCGTCCAGGTAGGGGTTTYGCACGGTCATGGTGGCGTAGAGACCGTCCATGGCCTTGCCGCCCAGCTTGTGGATCAGGTCGGTGTACGCGGCGCTGGAACCCAGGAAAACCGGGTTGTAGCCCAGCTTGCGCGCGGTGCCGATGCCGCCAATGGTTTCGCGGATGATGGTGCCCAGCACCACCAGGTCGCATTCAGAAGCCTTGAGCTTGGCGATCTGCGACGAGAAATCGGTGGCGCCGCGCTTGAAGGAAGTTTTCTCGACCATGGTCATGCCGAGGGTCTTCAGGCCATCATCGGCGCCGCGCTGCACTTCGAGGCCGAACTCATCGTCCTGGTACATCGAGCAGACCTTTTTGGCGTTCTTTTCCTTCACCAGCTTGGGCACGGCCGACTTCATCTGGTCGTAGTAGGTGGCGGCAAACGAGTACTTGAGCTTGTGGAAGGGCTCGTACATTTCGCGTGCGGCCGTCACCGGGAAGAAGTTGATGACGTTTTTTTCGAACTGCACCGGCATGGCGGCCAGGTTTTGCGCCGTGCCCAGGTGGCCGACCATAGCGAAAATCTTGTCCTGGTTCACCAGCTTTTGCGCCGCCAGCACCGCCTTCTTCGGGTCGTAGCCCGAGTCCTCGACGATCAGCTTGACCTTGCGGCCGTTGATGCCGCCTTGTTCGTTAAGTTCGTCCACCCGCAGCGTCATGCCGTTGCGGATCTGTTTGCCGAAGCCCGCGAGCGGTCCCGACAAGTCCTGGATGGAACCCAGCGTGATCTCGGTTTTGCTGACGCCCTGGCTTTGCGCCTGGGCTTGGGCGAGGGGCAGGGCGGCTGCGCAGGCCAGCGCGCAGAGGACGGCGTTTGACTTCAATTTCATGGTGTTGTCTCCTGTAAGGGTTCTTGCTCTTGTCCGGCTTTTTTTCTGACGCTTGTCTGGCACTTGTTTAGCGCCTGTTGTTTTTGTTATGTCTCACCTGGTGCGCACGATCAGTACATTGCTTCGATCTGTGTCGCATATTTCTTCTCAACGAGCTTGCGCTTGAGCTTCATGGTCGGCGTGAGCTCTTCGTCTTCTGCCGTGAGCTGCGTGTCGAGCAGGAAGAATTTCTTGATCTGCTCGACCCGCGCAAACTTCTTGTTGACCCGGTCGATTTCCGACTGGATCAATTCTTGCACTTCAGTTGCCCGCGTCAAGCTGGCGTAATTACTGAAGGGTATGTCCGCATCCTGGGCGAATTTCTCGACGTTTTCCTGGTCGATCATGATGATGACCGTGAGGTAGGCGCGCTTGTCGCCGATGACCACGGCGTCGGTGACGTAGGGCGAGAACTTGAGCTCGTTCTCCAGCTCGCTGGGCGTCACGTTCTTGCCGCCGGCGGTGATGATGATGTCCTTCATGCGGTCGGTGATGCGGAAAAAGCCTTCCTCGTCCATCACGCCCACGTCACCGGTGTGCAGCCAGCCGTCGGCATCCAGCGCTTCGGCGGTTTTTTCGGGCTGATTCAGGTAGCCCATGAACACGTTGGTACCGCGCACCAGAATCTCGCCGGACGCCGGGTCCAGCCGCATCTCGTTGTAACCCGCGGCCGGGCCAATGGAGCCGGGCTTCATGCGGCTGGCCGGCACGCCGCTGGCGGCGCCGCAGGTTTCCGTCATGCCCCAGACCTCCAGCATGGGGACACCCAACGCCATGTACCACTTGACCAGGTCGGGCGAAATGGGCGCTGCGCCGGTGACGCAGAACCGCGCCTTGTGAATGCCGATCAGTTTGCGGGTGTTGTTCAGCGCCAGCCAGCGTGCCAGTGCAAATTTCGCCTTGAGCGCTGCGCTGACCGGCCTGCCCGCCAGCACCGTGTCGGCAATGTGCATGCCCACGCCGATGCTCCAGCCATAAGCGGCCTGCTGCAGCCAGCTGGCTTCCTTCAGCGCGATCATCACACCAGAATAAAACTTTTCCCACACGCGCGGCACGGCGGTGAACACCGTGGGCGCGATCTCGCGCACGTTCTCGGGAATGGTCTCCGGGTTCTCGACAAAGTTGAGTTTGGCACCCGCATACATCGCAAAGTATTCGCCGCCCATGCGCTCGGCGATGTGGCACAGGGGCAAAAAGCACATGCGCTCGTCGTCCTCGCTTTGCGCCACAAGCGTGTTGTAGCCGCGCGCGGTAAAAACCAGGCCGCGATGGCTGTGCATCGCGCCCTTGGGTTTGCCGGTGGTGCCCGAGGTGTAGACGAGGATCGCCAGGTCTTCGGGCTTGCAGGCGGCGGCGCTGTCTTTCACGGCATCGGGATGGTCGGCCAGGTGGCTGCGGCCCAGCGCGCGAAGTTCGGCCAGGCCGATCACACCCGGGTCATCCAGGTCGCGCAGGCCTTCGGTGTCAAACACGACGATCTTGCGCAGCAGCGGCAGTTGCGGCCGCATCTCCAGCGCCTTGTCGAGCTGCTCGTCGTCCTCGACGAACAATATGGTGGTGCGCGAATCTTCGCAAAGGTAATGCACCTGCGATGCGGCGTCGGTGGGGTAGATGCCGCTGCAGACGCCGCCGCTACTCAGCACGGCCAGGTCAGCCAGCACCCATTCGATGACGGTGTTGGAGAGGATGGAGGCGCATTCGCCGCGCGCAAAGCCCAGGCTCATGAGGCCGGCGGCGATTTCGCGTACTGCGTCGCCGGTTTGCGTCCACGACCAGCTGCGCCAGATGCCGAGCTTTTTCTGCCGCATCCAGGTCTTGTGGCTGCGCCGCTCCACCGCATTCCAGAACACAGCGGGAATGGTTTCGCCCGGCATGACGATGGAATGCTCGGGCTGTATGTGGCTCAGCTCCCAAAGGTTGCTCATTCGAAACTCCAATGCACGACCCCACCGAGCCAAGACAAGGATGCAGCGGAACTGGCTCCGCCAGGCCGCAAGCATCGCCCCCCAGTGGGGGGAGTGGCCGAAGGCCACACAGGGGGCGTCCAACGATACGGCTTTGCCGGCCCGCCAGCATCGCCCCCCAGTGGGGGGAGGAGGCCGGAGGCCGATTCAGGGGGCGTCTTTTTCATCTCCAGGTCTTTTTCTTCTTCCACCTGCGCTCACCGCGTACGCCGTCTTCTTTCATGCCGAGGTAGAACTCCTTGATGTCTTCCTTCTCGCGCAGGCGGGCGCAGGTGTCTTCCATGACGATGCGGCCGTTTTCCAGCACATAGCCGTAGTCCGACGCATTGAGCGCCATGTTGGCGTTCTGCTCGACCAGCAGGATGGTGGTGCCGCGCTCGCGGTTGATGCGCACCACGATCTCGAAAATTTCCTTGGTGAGTTTGGGCGACAGGCCCAGGCTCGGTTCGTCCAGCAGGATGAGGTCGGGCGAGGCCATGAGCGCGCGCGAGATCGCCAGCATCTGCTGCTGCCCGCCCGACAGCAGTCCGGCGTCCTGCAGGGCGCGTTCCTTCAGGATGGGGAAGTAGCGGTAGACCGACTCCATGTCGAGCGCCACGCCGTCGCGGTCCTTGCGGGTGTAGGCGCCCATCAGCAGGTTGTCGCGTACGCTGAGCAAAGGGAATACCTCGCGCCCCTCGGGCACGTGCGACAAGCCTTGCTGCACGATATGAGCCGGGTCCTGCGCTGTGATGTCCTCGCCCTTGAATTCGATGGAACCCTTGCGCGGATCGAGGATGCCCGAGATGGTTTTGAGGATGGTGGACTTGCCCGCGCCGTTGGAGCCCAGCACGGTGGCAATTTCGCTGCGCCGCACCTGCAGGCTCACGCCACGGATCGCCTTGATCGGGCCGTAGGAACTCTCGACATTGAGGAGCTTCAATACCGGCTGGTCGCTGACGGGGGGCGGCACTGCACTCATGCTGAATCGACCCCCACGCTTGTCACTTCGTGTACTGCGCTGCCCCCCGAGGGGGCGTTCGCGCCTAGGGGCGGCCCGTCGGCGCTCATTCTCCGTAGTGATGTGACCTCATCCACCGAACCAAGGTAGGCCTCAATCACACCCGGATCGTTCTGCACTTCGCGCGGCGTGCCCACAGCCAGCACCTCGCCCTGGTTCATGGCCAGCACGCGGTCGGACACGCGAGAGACCAGGGACATGTCGTGCTCGACCATCAGTACCGTGATGCCGAGCTCGTGCTGGATGTCCTGGATCCAGAAGGCCATGTCGCCGGTTTCTTCGACGTTGAGGCCGGAAGATGGCTCGTCGAGCAACAGCAGTTGCGGCTCGGTGCACAGTGCCCGCGCCAGTTCGACCACCTTGCGCACGCCGTAGGGCAGCCCTGCCACCATGGAGTCGCGGTGATGTTGCAGGTCGAGGAAGTCAATCACCTGCTCGGCTTTTTCGCGGGCCAGCAATTCGGCCTCGCGCGCCCTGGCGGTGAAAAACAGGTCATGCAGCAAGCCGGTTTGCCGGTGCGTGTGCCGGCCAATCAGCAGGTTGTGCAGCACCGTGGCGTGTTCAAACAGTTCAATGTTCTGGAAGGTGCGCGCAATGCCCAGCGAGGCGATCTTGTGCGGCGGCTGGTGGGTGAGCTTTTCACCGCGGTATTCAATCTCGCCCGTGGTGGGCGTGTAGATGCGGCTGATCAGGTTGAACACCGTGGTCTTGCCGGCGCCATTGGGGCCGATGAGCGTGAAGACTTCACCCTGCTTGACATCAAAGCTCACGTTGTTGACCGCCAGCACGCCGCCGAAGCGCACGCTGAGGTTTTTGGCGGAAAGGAGAGGCGCGCTCATTTCAGGCGATCCGACTTCTGGAATGATTTCTGCCGTTTAAAGAGCCCTTTTCTGTAGAAAGGAAAGAGCTGCAAATAGGTGCGAATCTTCAGCCAGCGGCCATACAGCCCCATCGGCTCAAACAGCACAAAGGCGATCAGCACAATGCCGTAAACCGCTGCCTGCAGGCCCGGCGCCTGGCCGATGGTGGCGGGCAAATAGTCTTTGGTGAGACCAATCACCTGCGGCATGGAGATGAGAAAGATGGCACCCAGGAAGGCGCCGTGCACCGAGCCCACGCCGCCGATCACGATCATCA
>NZ_JBFUBD010000019.1:0-34650 GCF_056405935.1 Polaromonas sp. P1_E3 | reverse complement strand
CCTGAACTCCATGCGTTCGTCAAGGTTCATCTTGACGGGACCTGTTTCCGGCCCTGTGGCCCCGTGTTTGGGGCTCTTGCTGGCGCTAAAAAGGTTCTTGAGCACGGACATGTCAGGCCTCACTTCTTCAGGCGTTTTTCGCCGTGAAAAACACGTAGTCGGCGGTATAGCCTTCCTTCACGCGCTTGCCCGCATCCGCCGGCGTGGCGCAGCCTTTGGCCGGGGCATTGCCGCCCTCGGTGTTCAGGCGCTGCACGCTGGTGACAGCGGCCATCTTGCCCGGGGCACCAGCAGATTTGGCTGTCAACAACAGAAGCGGGATGTCAGCGGGACGCTCGCCGTCGGCGCGCACTTTGACGGTGCCCACGGTTTTGCTGCCGTCCAGCGCGGTCCAGTTCGGCCCGGCGCCATGGGTGCCGACTTTTTCGTCTTTCTGGTTGAAGAGGTCTGCCTCCGGCGCCACAAACACCCAGGCCCAGCCGCCCTTGTCGCTGGCGCGGCATTCGTAGATCTGCGAGCCCACCGCGTGCCAGGTGAAAGCCACGCGTTCGCCATCGGCCGGCTTGAGCGCAACGGGGGCCGGCTTGCCGGCATCGACCGGCGCGGCCGGGCCGCCGGCGCAGGCGCTGAGCAGCAGTCCGGTCAACAGCGCGGCGGCCGAAAAGCGGGCGTGGAACCAGGGTGGGGTGGCGGGTGCAATCGGTGTCATGGCGATCTCCTGAGAGGGAGCCCTGCAAATAGTGACAGGTCCCCGGGTTAAAAGGAAGTAAAAAAGACAGTAAAAAAGCCCCAACAACCGATGGCCGGAGGGGGTGCGGCCCGGCGCGGCGTCCGGCCTACCCAAGACAAACGCCGCCCGACAGGAATCGGATGCAGGATTTTTCAAAAAATGCGGCTCCGCCCCGCGCGCCTGTGGCAATGGCAAAACGCCCCAGGAACTCCCTATACTCAGCCGCATGAAACCGGCCCCTGACACGGACACCCGCAGCCTGCAGGCGCTGATCGCCAGCGCGGGGCAAGGCGACCACGCCTGCTTTGCCCAGGTTTATGAACGCACCCACACGCATCTGTTTGGCGTTGCCGTACGTATATTGGGACAAGGACACGCGGCCGAAGATGTGCTGCAAGAGGCGTACGTGAGCATCTGGAAAAACGCTGCCGGCTACCGCAGTGAGGTGGACGGGCAAACCATTCAACCCATGACGTGGCTGATCGCCATCGTCCGCAACAAGGCGCTGGACGCCTTGCGCTCCCGCACGCGCCGCAAGGAAAGCGAATTGCCCGAATCCGGCGATGTGGATGAAGAAGACACTGAAACCACCGCCGCGCCCGCCCCCAGTGCCATGCAGCTTCTAGAGCAAGCTACTGAAGCCTTGCACATCGATGGCTGCATGAACTCGCTGGAAGGCAGCTACCGCCAAAGCCTGGCGCTGGCGTATTACCAAGGCCTGTCGCACACGGAAGTGGCGGCACAAATGGGCGCGCCGCTGGGTTCGGTGAAAGCCTGGATACGGCGCGGGCTCGAAAAGCTCAAGGGCTGCCTGGCGGCGCAAGGGGTGGTGGCGTCATGAGATACACCGGCTCCGAATTGCTTGAACACCTCGCATCAGCTTATGTGCTGGGCACGCTGCACGGCGGCGCGCGCCGGCGCTTTGAGCGCCTGTTGCGCGACCGGGCCGATGTGCGCGCACGGGTCACGCAATGGGAAGCCCGGCTGGGCCAGCTTGCCATGTCGGTGCCGGTGCACAAACCTTCTGCGAAGGTGTGGGCCGCCATTGCCGCACGCACCAAACCTGCTGCGACGCAACAGGCGCGGCAGGCAAAACCCTCCTGGCTGGGCTGGCTCAAACCTGCAGGCTTCGGCTTCGGCGGCCTGGCCGCGGGCGTGGTCGCGGCCAGCGCGTTCTTTGTCGCCATGCCGACCCTCTTCATGTCCAGCGACCAGCTCGCCATGCGCTCGGGCGAAAGGCTGCCGCAAAGCTATGTCGGCCTGCTCACCGACATCCAGGGCAACGGCAAGCTGCTGGTGAGCTCACTGCGCCACGGCAAGACCATGACGGTCAAGGTCATAGGCCCGATCACGCCGCCGGCCACCGGCACCCTGGTGCTGTGGGCGGTGCCGGCCACTGGCCCGGCGTTCTCGCTGGGTGACGTGCCCACCAGCGGGTCGGCGGTTTCCATGCTGCCCGACACCTCGGAAAAGCTGCTGTCCAAAGTCAGCAAGCTGGTGGTAACGCTGGAAACCAGCGCCACACCCGCAAGCCCGAGCGCAACGGTGGTGTTCAGCGGCAATTGCGCCAAGCTGTGGTGAGCGTGGGGGCATCCGGGCCTCAATTCAGATAGGTACCGTAAAAAGGGAGAACCAGCATGAACGCCAGCCTCAAATTGTTTCTATCCCTCGGTGTGGCCACCGCCGCCCTCCTCGGGTGTGCCACACCACCGCCGACCACGGCAACGTCTGCGATCAAGCCCACGGAGTTGCGGCTGGAGTGCGCGGTAGCGAAAGCAGATGTCCCGAACGCCGATTACATCGGGGCCTATGCAGGCGTTGAAAACATCGTCCCCGTGAAACTGATGGCTCAGGACACCTATTGCTCTGACGCCCTGAAGGCCATGCATTTTCCGCGGGGCTTTGTCTCCATCTATGGCAGCTCCCGCATCCGCGAGAAAAATGCCGCCTGCGACGCGCGCGGTGAGAACTGCAACGACACCATCAGGGCGGCAAACGATGCCATCTATGCAGACATCCGGAATTTTGCGCACGCATGGACCACGCGTTATGGCAAGCTGTATCCGATCATGACGGGCGCGGGCCCGGGCCTGATGGAAGCCGGCAACCGCGGCGCAAAAGAGGCGGGAGGCCCCAGCGTCGGGTACACCACCTACTACGACCGCTCGACGGCCAACGACACGCTGAAACCCTATGGTGGTGACCCCAGGCAGGCCCTGAATGCCTATGTGACCCATGGCCTGATTTTTTCCAGCGTCGCCATCCGCGAACTGGCGATGATCAAGCACTCGGCCGCGATCGTGATTGCACCGGGAGGTACCGGCACCGAGTGGGAAATATTCCAGATCATCGAGATCATCAAAAGCAGGCAGCTGACCAGGGTTCCGGTGTATCTTGTGGGCAATCGCCAAATTCACTGGCAAAGCCTGGACGCGCGCCTGAACGACATGATGGCGCGCAAGACCATCAACAAGGATGAAGTGGCATTTTTGAAGTATGTGGAAACGAGTGCAGAGTTGATCAACCAACTCAGCGCAGACATGCGGCTGAACTGAGTTGTTCAGGCACTCACTCAATGCGGCGCATCCGATGAACCTTGTTCGTGGCCTTTTGGACCGCATCATCCTGATTGGCGGCGTGCTCTGCGGTGGAAGACGCCGGGTTTCATGGTGCGCCGCACGGTGACTGTTTTTCTGGTGGTCATGGTGCTCGCTTACGTGGGCATCTGCGCGGCGTTGTTTGCGTTTCAACGTTCGCTGATCYACTTCCCGCAGCCGAGGTCATGGGGCGGCCCGGCCACAACGCTGCACCTTCAGACACCGGACGCGGCGCTCGTCGTCACGGCCCGGCAAACGGCTGGGCCCAAGGCCATCATTTACTTCGGCGGCAATGGCGAAGACGTTTCGCCAAATTTGCCGTCTTTCTCGCAGGCATTTCCGGCCCACGCGCTCTACCTGCTTCACTACCGCGGTTATGGCGGAAGCACCGGAAGCCCCACCGAAGCGGCGCTTCAAAGCGACGCCCTGGCCCTCTTCGACCATGTCAGCAAGATGCATTCAGACGTCGTTGTGGTGGGCAGAAGCCTGGGCTCGGGAGTCGCGGTCTGGGTGGCCAGCCAGCGGCCGGTGTCGCGCCTGATTCTGGTGACGCCCTACAACAGCATCCAGGAACTGGCCGCGCAGCGCTTTCCCTGGTTTCCGGTTTCCTGGCTTCTGACCGACAAGTTCGAATCCTGGAAGTACGCGGCCAGGGTCACCGCTCCCACGCTGCTGATTTCGGCCGAGCACGACGAAGTGATCCCGAAAGCCAGCACCGAACAGCTGCACGCGCACTTCAGGAATGGCGCGGCCGTGCTGAAGATGCTGCCCGGAACCTCCCACAACACGGTCTCGCTGCATCCGGACTATCTCTCGCTTTTTCAGTCGATGCTTTGATCTCCGGCAACCTCGCAAAACATAAAAAAAGCCTGGCATGGACCACTCCGCATTCACAACCCAGGGTTTTGCACTTGTTCCGCAGGTTCTGACTGCCGCGCAGTGCGCATCGGCCGCCTCGCGTCTTGCCGGGATTTCCGCCAACTCGGCGGGAACACGTTGCCTGTTGTCGGAAGCCTGGTGCCAGACACTCGCAGCAAGAGTGCGCCGACATGCATCGATGGCACCCCTGGTTCCGGCCGGTTTTGCGGCGGTGCAATGTACCTACTTCGAGAAATCGGCGTCGCGCAACTGGCTGGTTCCGGTGCACCAGGACCTGAGCATTCCCGTGGCAGACCATGTGGAACACGCGAGCCTGAGCGGCTGGTCCAGGAAGGAAGGCACGCTTTATGTCCAGCCGCCCGCCGAGCTGCTGGAGCAGCTGGTGGCGGTGCGTTTGCACATCGATGCCTGCGGTGCCAGTGATGGCCCGCTGCGCGTGGTTCCGGGGTCCCACCTGTACGGCCGCATGCAAGCGAAGAACGCTGCAGCAGCCCGCCAGGTCCAAAGCGAGTTCACCTGCACAGCCGGGCAAGGCAGCGCGATGGCCATGCGCCCGCTGCTGCTGCATGCTTCGTCCAGATCCACCGGCGGCAATGTGCGCAGGGTGCTGCATTTTTTGTTCGGCCCGCGGGTATTGCCCTTTGGCCTCCGGTGGCAGCGCGCCATTTGAGTTGCGCCGCACGGGCAAGCAGCCCGCGTTCCATTTCACAAGGGAAACGATGAGTGTCTTGAAGATTGCAGCCTTTTCTGACGGAAACACCGGCGGCAACCCGGCCGGTGTGATGATCGCCGACCAATTTCCGGCCGACCGTGAGATGCAGCGCATTGCCGCAGAGCTTGGTTTTTCGGAAACGGTTTTCGCCATTGCAAGCGGCGCCGGCTGGCGGGTTCGCTACTTTTCGCCGGAATCCGAAGTGCCCTTCTGCGGCCATGCAACGATAGCCCTGGGCGCAGCCCTGGCCCTGCAGCATGGCGATGGCGTGTTTGCGCTGACCTTGAATCAGGCCAGTATCACGGTTGAAGGCCGGCGCAACGGGGAGACGATCACCGCCGCGCTGCAATCGCCGCCCACGCGCAGCCAGGCGGCTCCACAGCCGCTGGTGCTGGCCACCCTGGCGCTGTTCGGCTACACACCGGATGACCTGGATCCCCGTATTCCGCCCGCGTTGGCCCATGGCGGCGCAGACCACCTGGTCCTGGCCCTGAAAAGCCGCGACAAACTGGCGGCCATGCAATACGACCTGGATATGGGCCGCGAACTGATGAACCAGGCGGGGCTGGTGACCATTCTGCTGGCCCATGCGCAAACACCCCGGTTCTTTCACACCCGGAATCCGTTTGCTTCCGGCGGCGTGTACGAAGACCCGGCCACAGGTGCAGCCACCGCCGCTTTTGYGGGCTACCTGCGCGACCTGAAGTGGCCGCACGGCGGCGCCATCGATATCGTGCAGGGTGAAGACATGGGCATGCGCTCCTGCCTGCGCGCCGAAATTCCACCCGCTCCCGGGGCCTCGATCAAGGTTTCCGGAACGGCCCGGATCATGCACGAGCTGGTTTAGGCCATTTACAAATAAATTACAACTCACCTGCATCTGTTTTACGGTTTTCCTCGTTTGTCTTAGGTGCTGGTTTGCAGCGCGTTTCAACAACCGATATCTCAAGGAGCCCGACATGAACACTTTTTCTATCCGCAACTTCATCGCATTTCCTGTCATTGCCCTGGCTTTGGCCGGTGCAGCGTTGGCAGCCGATATCCAGACAACCCCTGTGCAGAACGCGCAGATCGACGACTTCGCGGCAGGCAAGAAGGCCATCGACGCCAAGAACTGGGCTGAAGCCGTGAGCAGCTTCAACAAGGTGGTGGCCAAAAACCCGAAAAATGCCGACGCCTACAACTACCTCGGTTATTCCAACCGCTGGATGGGCAAGTACGACGAGGCATTTGCCGCCTATGGCAAGGCGCTGGCGCTGGACCCCAAGCACAAGGGCGCGCTGGAATACTCGGGCATCGCTTACCTGAAGACCAACCAGAAAGCCCAGGCCGACGCGCAACTGGCCAAGCTGCAGGCAATTTGCGCTACCTGCGAAGAAACCCGCGACCTGGCCAAGGCCGTGGCTGAGTACAAGCCCGCCGCCAAGTAAGCTGTCTTGAGTCACCATTGCGGCGCGGCCTGCGCTGCAATGGCTGGCCTTCATCCACGTCCGGCAAGTGCGAGCGCAGTTTCGGAAATGYGCGCGCCTGATGACTCGAAGGAAAAAACATGACTGACGCCGACCGCGCCAAATACCTGCGCATCGCCCTGATGCTGACAGGCCTGGTTTTCATTTTTGCCCTGTGGCCGCTCACCATCGTCTGGCCTTCCGGCTGGTCGTGGCACGCAGAGGGGCGCTCGTACTACCTGGAGATGATCCTCGGCCTTTACGCAACGCTGGGCGTCTTCCTTGTGCTGGCAGCCCGCAACCCTGCGGCACACCTCAGCCTGATCTGGTTTACCGTCTGGTCCAGCGTCGTGCACGGCGCCATCATGGCGGTGCAATCATTCAGCGGCCACCACACCATGGGCCACCTCTGGGGCGATGTGCTGGCGCTGTTCGCCGTAGCGGCCGTGCTGGCATGGCTGACGCCCCGCAAAGCCTGAAACCGAAAGAACCTTATGCCCCACCTGACACGCCCCTTTTCGCGCCCTCTTTCGCACCCATTTTCGCGGATGTTGCCATCTGCTCTCTTTTTTATAGCTGCTTGCGCGCTACCCATATGGGCTGCAGCCGGAAACCTCTCTGTCCAGGTGCTGGACAAGGAAGGCAAGCCGGCGCCCGACGCCGTAGTCATCGTGCTGCCTTCCGCCAAAACCGGCGCACCCAAAAACCCGCTGCCCAGCCAGGTGACGATTTACCAGGAAAAGATGCGTTTTGTGCCGGCCGTGAGTGTGGTGGCGCTGGGCGCCAGGGCCCAGTTCGTCAACAACGACCCCTGGGAGCATCATGTGCGCGGCTCGGCCGCAGGGGCGGCGCAGTTCAATGCAACGCCTGGCGAAGGGTTCGAGCTGCGGCTCGACGGCAAACCAGAAGGCAAACCCGCGAAAACCGCTGACGCCACCTTCACGAAGGCCGGCGCGGTACTGCTGGGCTGCCATATCCACGGCTCCATGCGCGGCCATGTCTATGTGAGCGAGTCGCCCTGGGCCGCGCTGACGAATGCCGATGGCCTGGCCGAACTGGAGCAGTTGCCTGAGGGCGCCGCGCAGATCAAGGTCTGGCACGCCGACCAGCTGATTGACATCCCGCCCCAGAACTACACCGTGGCGGCCGCCCCCGGCAAGCTGACATTGCAGCTCAGTGTGGTGCCGCGCCGCCGCCGGATCTGAGGGCGCACGCAGGCCTTACGGCCAAAGGGTTTGAAGCGTTTTGAGGCTTTTTTAACGGTTTGGGGACACCTTTCACCCTTTCGCGCCGTTGACAGAGGCTTTCACGAAACTTACATTGAAGCTTCTGCACGGAGGCTTCTTTATGCCCGATCCTGCCGACCCTTCCCCGACATCCACACCTTCCCGGTCGCCGTACTGGCACGCCATCACGCTGGCGCAGTTTCAGCGCCTGAAAGACTGGCGCGAGGCGCAGCAGGCGGCGCATCCCCTTGAATGCCAGATCTGGGAAGCCGTGCTGACAGCCTGGCTCCTGGGCTGGACGGGCTGGTTGCCGGCTTACGTCTTTGAGGCAGCCTGGGCTTATCCGCTGTGCCTGCTGGGCATCCTGGCGCCGCGGCTGTATGTGTATGCGCGGGCACGTGCGCACGCTTCGCAGCGTCTCAGGTGTGACTGGCTGGACCTCGTTGCCTGACTTAGAGTGTGGGCATGAATGCCCCCACCCCACCTGCCCTGACCTGCTTCACCTTCAACACCATTGGCCACGTCGCCCATCTGGTGCTGAACCGCCCCGAGGCGATGAACACCATGCACCCGACCTTCTGGCGCGAGCTGGATGCGGTGCTCACGCACATCCACAAGGCCGGCGAGGCCCGCGTACTGGTGATCTCCAGCACCGGCAAGCATTTCAGCGCCGGCATGGCGCTGGAAACCTTTGGYGGCGACATCGCCATGGACGACCAGAGCCCCGAAGGCCGCGCCGCCATCTTTGACATGCTGGGCGACATGCAGGCCACCTTCACCAAGCTCGAAACCCTGCGCATCCCGGTGATCGCGGCGATCCAGGGCGGCTGCATCGGCGGCGCGGTCGACATGGTGACAGCCTGCTGCCTGCGATACGCGACCGCCGACGCATTCTTCTGCATCCAGGAAATCAATATCGGCATGGTGGCCGACGTGGGCACGCTGCAGCGCCTGCCCAAGCTGGTGCCGCTGGCCGTTGTCAAAGAGCTGGCTTACACCGGCCGCCGCATGCCTGCCGCCAAGGCCCTGGGCTACGGCCTGGTCAACGAAGTGTTTGATTCAGCCGGAGCGATGCTGGCAGCGGCGATGCAGTGCGCTGCGGAAATCGCCGCCAAACCGCCCGTGGCGATCTGGGGCACCAAGCAGGCCATCCACTACACCCGAGACCATTCGGTGGATGACGCGCTCAGGCAAATGGGCTGGCTGCAGGGCGCGATCTGGAGCAACGCGCATGTGCGTGAGGCGGTCACCGCCATGAAAGAAAAACGCGCTGCCAGCTTCCCCGGGCTTGGTCCGCTCAAGAATTTCAATGAATTCGGGCTTTAGCCCATACAGGACGTGCGCAAGCAGCTATTAATTTAATAGCAGACTGCACTGGAAATTATTGGCGGGCGGTTCGAACAGCAGGCGGCAACGCCTGCGGGTGGCTGGTGCGAAACGGGTTGATGTCCAGCCCACCGCGCCGGGTGTAACGCGCATACACCGAGAGCTTCATGGGTTTGCAGCGCGTCCAGACGTCCATGAAGATGCGCTCGACGCATTGTTCGTGGAACTCGTTGTGGTTGCGAAAGCTCACCAGGTATTGCAGCAGGCCTTCCTGGTTGATCTGCGGGCCGGCGTAGCGGATCTGCACACTGCCCCAGTCGGGCTGGCCGGTCACCAGGCAGTTGCTCTTGAGCAGGTTGCTGGTGAGTGTCTCTTCCACCGGCGGTTCGTCGAACTCGGCAAACAGCAGCTCGGGCGTGGGTGTGAAGTGGATGCATTCGACGTCCAGGCGGTCCAGGTTCAGGCCGTCGAGTTCATGCACGGGCTCACGGTCGAACAGCTCGGGGCCCAGCGTCTTGATGCCGACACCCATACCGACGACGGCATTAAGGTCTGCGCGTATGCGTTCGCGCACATCGCGCGCATCGGCAAAACGCGTGTTGTTGAAGCTGTTGAGGTAGAGCTTGAAGGACTTGCTCTCCACGATGTTGGGTGACTCGCAGGGCACGGTGACCTGCGCCAGTGCCACCTGCGGCTTGCCGCGCATGTTGAGCCAGCTCAGCTCAAATGCGGTCCACATGTCGGCGCCGAAGAACGGCGGTGTTCCGGTAATGCCGATTTCGGCGCGTTTGCCTTCGCGCGGGATCGGGAACAGCAGCGACGCGTCGTACTGGTCGATATAGGGCGACGATTTGCCGAGCTGGGATTGTTCAGGGGTGTTCATGCGCCCATTTTCGCTGCTAAGCGGCTTCAGGCCAGAAGCCGCCTGGCCAAGGCCCCAAGCTGTGGGGGCTATATCAGCTGGCCGCTTTGAAGTGCGGAATCAGCAAGGCCAGCAAGCGGTCGACGACACCGGGCGGCAAATCGTGGCCCATGCCTTCAATGCTTTCGAAGCGGGCGCCGGGAATGCGCCGCGCCGTGTCTTCACCGCAAGCCATGGGCACGAGCGGATCGGCCTGGCCGTGCACCACCAGTGTTGGCGCGGTGACCCTGGCCAGCAACGCGGCGCGCGCACTGTCGGCGGCAACGGCCACCATCTGGCGAAGAACGCCCTGCGGATGAAAGCTGCGCTGCGCCGCCGCAGCGACTTTTTCGCGAATCTCGGTGTCGTCCATGGGAAAGCCCGGGCTGCCGATGGCCTTGAGCAGCTTCACCGTGTGGTCGACGGCCGCCTGCACACCCCGACCGGCGGGCCGGCTGAGCAGCACACGGGCCACCGCCGGCCTGGCTTCCGGCAGGCCGCGTGCGCCGCTGGAGCTCATGATGCTGGAGAGGCTGAGCAGGCGCGATGGCGCCAGCACGGCAACGCGCTGCGCGATCATGCCGCCCATGCTCACCCCCACCACATGGGCCTTGCCGATGTGCAGCGCATCCAGTACGCCCACGGTGTCAGCGGCCATGTCTTCAAGGCTGTAGGGCGGCCGGATGCGCCACCCCATGCGGAACTTGAACCCCTCCCACAGCAGGCTGGGCGCGCCGAGGTGGTCAAAGTGCTGCGAAAGCCCGATGTCGCGGTTGTCAAAGCGCACCACGCGAAAGCCCGCGTCAGTGATCGCCTGCACCATGGCCGGCGGCCAGGCGATCAGCTGCATGCCCAGCCCCATGATGAGCAGCACCACAGGCCGGCCCGTGGCGTCGCCGGGGTGGGTGTCTTCGATTTCGATGTCGATGTTGTTGGCGCGTATTTTCATAAACCATTATGGTCTGCACTCCCCGAATCGCGTCAATCGGCKCGTCCCTCATGCGTCACCATGCAATCCCTATCAGCATGAGCCGCGGAACCGGCTTTGCCGGGCCGCAGGGCGGGCGGCCCCCTCGGGGGGCAGGGAGCGACACGAAGTGCGCGACCGTGGGGGCTAAATCCCTCCGCGGAACGGGCTTTGCCCGGCCGCAGGCGCCGTCCCCTGCAAGCGTCCGACAGGGGTTTACGTRAACTCCCGCTGCCGTAGCCACTTGGTGGCAATCCATTTCTCACCAGCGGTGACCGGCTCGCCCCCATGCAGCGTAAGGCTGGAAGGCAGTGCCTGCGGATAACTGAAAAACACCGCATTGCCGCGGCGCGGCGCCACCCGCACTTCAATGTCGGGGAACACCGTGGCGCCGCCCTCTCCGGGCTCATGCAGGTACATGATGAGTGTTGCCACCCGCTGGCCGCCGCGCTGCAGTATGGCGGGTGTGCCGGGCTCGGTCGGGTCAAAGTAGTCGTAGTGGGGTTTGTATTCGGTGCCGGGGCCATAGTGAAGGACCTGCAGCCCTTCACCGTTTTCCTGCGGCCAGCCGAAGATTCTGGCAATGCGCGCCTCGACCTGGCGCACCACGGCGTTTTCGGCGCGCCTGAAGAACATGCCCTCGCTGGTGCGGTCAGGGTTGAGTTCCTCGCCGCCGGTCTTGGTGTCCACCGTCAGCGAACGCACCAGCCGCGGCCGGGCGGCCTCCATCAGCGCTTCGCATTCGTTCGGGCCCAACAGGTTGCCCAGCACGATGACATTGGGCTGCTGGGCATAAAAAAGTATCTCCACCCACTTGTCGCCGGCATCCACCATGTTGTTGGTGACCGGCAGGGCCAGCGCGGGTACAACGACGGCCGCCAGGTCTTCGGGCGTCAGCCGCACCGCGCGCGTGGCGGCATCGTGGTTCCAGCCGGCCGCCAGCATGGCGTTGAAAATCTCGTCCCGGGAGTGGCCGAGGTTTGCCTGCGCCGTCATCCACGCCAGCACTTCCGGCGTGAGCTGCTGGTCGGTGCGGGCTTGCGAGCTCATGGGCGAGAGGCGGCTCAGGCGGCCTGTTTGCGGCGGAACACGAGCCGGTCGGGTTCGGACACTTTGGGATCAAAGCGCCAGCCTTCGGCGTCAAAGCCCTCCAGCTTTTTGACGCTGCCCAGCTTCTTCTCGATGGCATAGCGAACCATCAACCCGCGCGCGCGCTTGGCGTTGAAGCTGATGATTTTGTATTTGCCGTTCTTGAACTCCTCAAACACACAGCTCACCACACGCGCCTTGAGCGCCTTGCGGTCCACCGCCTTGAAATACTCTTCGCTGGCGAGGTTGACAATCACGGGCGAGGTGTCCGCTGCCGCGCGCTGGTTCAGGTAATCGGAAATTTGCGTGCCCCAGAACTGGTAAAGATTTTTACCCTGGGGTGTGGCCAGCGCGGTGCCCATTTCAAGCCGGTAAGGCTGCATACGGTCGAGCGGCCGCAATACGCCGTAAAGGCCGCTCAGGATGCAGACGTGGTCCTGCGCCCAGTCGAGCTGCTGGGCGCTCAGTGTTTTCGCATTGAGGCCGCCATACACATCACCGTCAAACGCCAGCGCAGCCTGCTTGGAGTTTTTGGCCGTGAACCGGGGCGACCAGGCCTGGTAGCGACCGACATTCAGACCGGCCAGGGCGTCGGACAGTTTCATCAGGGTGCTGATCTGCTGCGGTGTGCGGGTTTTGAGCACGTCGATCAACTGGGCAGACTGGCGGGTAAAAAGCGGTTGGGTGTGGGTGGCGACGTGCGGCGGCGTGTCGTAGTCGAGGGATTTGGCCGGCGAGATGAGAAACAGCATGCTTTGGTTCGGGAGATAAGGCGAAACCCCCACTTTACGACAGGGCGCGCAGCGCAGTGGAAAGCCGATGCGCGTCGTAGAGCCCGATTTCCTGCGCCACGCTTTTTGCCTTGACCCATTCCAAAATTACGTTATGGTAAATTCATTACGGATAGGTAAACACGCGCAGAAGCGATCAAAGAGCCCAGGTAAGACACCGCCGGCGGCCTGGGGTCAGTTGCTATATTTTTGATAGCTGCTCGCGCTCGACCTGTATGGCTAAAACGCCTAAAACGCTAAAAAAACCGCAGGAGCAGTCCATGCCTGAGACAAACACAAGCCAGGGCCTCGCTGCCACAGGCGCACTGCCGGTCACGCTTACCAACGGCTATGAGTTTGCCCAGGGCAAGGGTTACGCCCTGCCCGAATACCCTTTTGTCGAGCCGCCGGAGCTGCGCACCGGAGAAGTGAAACGCCACGCCGTCGTGATCGTTGGCGGCGGCATCACGGGCCTGACGCTGGCCTGTGCGCTGGCGCAGTACGGCGTCAAGGCCGTGCTGCTGGACGAAGACAACACGGTGGGCGTCAAGGGCGCGTCATCGCGCGGCATCTGCTACGCACAAAAGACGCTGGAGATCTTCAAGCGCCTGGGTATTTATGAACGCATCGCCGCCAAAGGCGTGCAGTGGAGTGTGGGCCGCACCTTTGCCGGCGCCGACGAGGTCTATGCGTTTGACCTGCGCCAGCAGCAGACGCATTCACTGAGCCGGCAGCCGCCCTTTATCAACATCCAGCAGTTTTATGTCGAGGGCTTTCTGGTCGAACAGCTCCATCAGCCCGCGCTGGAAGATCGCCTGGTCGATATCCGCTGGAGCCACCGCGTCACCGGGTTCGAGCAGAACGAAGAATTTGCCACGCTGCAGCTTGAGACGCCGGTGGGGCCCTACACCCTGCAGGCTGAGCATGTGATCGACTGCAGCGGCTCACGCAGCCCGTTTCGCGCCTGGTGCGGCGCGACCGTCACCGCGCAAAAAGGCGACGACCGCTGGTGCATTGCCGACGTGCGCTTCAGGAACCCGCCACCGGTGGAACGCCACACCTGGATTGAAGCCCCCTTCAACGAAGGGCGCGCCGTATGGCAGCACCTGATGGCCGATGGCGTCTGGCGCATCGACTACCAGATGCCGCCGCATGCCAATCCCGAAGACGTCAGCCGTGAGGATGTGGTGCGGGCGCGCCTGAAGGCGCAGTTCAAAAGCCAGGCGGGCCAGGAGCTGGACGATGCCGACTACGAAATCGTTTGGGTTGGCCCCTACGCCTACCGCAGCGAATGCCTGGACAGCCTGCGCTGCGGCCGCGTGTTTTTTGCCGGCGACGCGGCCCATGTGATGAGCCCTTTCGGCGCGCGCGGCGGCAACTCGGGCGTGCAGGACGCCGACAACCTGGCCTGGAAGCTGGCGGCGGTATTGCAGGGCCGTGCCGCACCTGCCCTGCTCGACAGCTACCACCACGAACGGCATGAAGCGGCACAACACAATGTGCTGGTGACCAACCGCACTGCGCGGTTTTTGCGGCCGGCCGACGGTGCGGAGCGGCTGTTTCGTACGGCAGCGCTGAGCCTGGCGCGGGAACACCTGTTCGCGCGGCAGCTTGTGAACACCGGGCGCATGTCGACGCCCAACCACTACACACGATCGGAGGTCTGCGGGCCTGCCGGCGGGCGGGCGACGCAGAACGTGGGCTTTGCCTGGGCGGACGACAGCCCGGGCGAATTGCTGGACTTGCTGGATTGGGCCCATGGCAGGCTGCTGTTGCTGGTGTTTGGCGATGTTTCGGCTATGGCGCTGGTACGGCTTGCCGCGCTTTCGAAAGAAGCCGGCATTCACTGTGTACAGGTGCTGGGGCATGACGAGCGGGCCACTGCGCTGGAGCACGTGATCGACAAAGAAGGTCATTTACAGACGACTTGCCACGTGTTCGGCCACGCCTGGGCCTTGCTGCGGCCCGACGGCCATRTSGCCGCMACSGGSGARAGCGTGGACGCCTCGGTGATACATGCCGTGGCCAATGCATTGGGTACAAACCCCGGCCAAGACGGAAAGGAACGCGCATGAAAGCCGACAGCCCTTTGATGACCCGCCTGCATTTCCAGGACGCGGACGCGTTTTATGAGTGCCTGCTGGACGCCCACCAGGGCCTGAGCCGGGAAGAATCCGAGCTGCTGAATGCCCGGCTGATCCTGCTGATGGCCAACCAGCTGGGCGACACGGCGGTGCTCAAAGCCTGTGTGGCGGCGGCGCGCAAAACCTGAGTTGGCGCGGGCCACCCCGGCGCCAAGGCGGGGGCCACCAGCCAGTCGAATAAAATCAGGGGTGTTTCACCCAACCCAAGGCGGCATCCCTTCGATGCCGTTTTTCATTGCCCCATGACCAACGCCGCCGCCCCCACCCTTGCCACCCCTGCAGATACCGCCAACACCGCCCCTGGGGCCGTGAAAGTCGCCACACCGGGGCTGGACGGCCTGGCCAAATCCTTCGAGCCGGCCGCGATTGAAAGCCGCTGGGGCCCCGAGTGGGAGCAAAGCGGCCAGTACGAGCCCACGCTGGATGCGTCCAGGCCCTCGTTTTCCATCCAGCTGCCGCCGCCCAACGTGACGGGCACGCTGCACATGGGCCATGCGTTTAACCAGACCATCATGGATTCGCTGACGCGATACCACCGCATGCTTGGCCACAACACGCTGTGGGTGCCCGGCACAGACCACGCCGGCATCGCCACGCAGATCGTGGTGGAGCGCAAGCTGCAGGGCGAAGGCAAAAGCCGCCATGACCTGGGCCGCAAGAATTTCGTCGCCAAGGTGTGGGAATGGAAGGAAGAGTCCGGCACGACGATTACGCGCCAGATGCGCCGCATGGGCGACTCCGTGGCCTGGAAGCACGAGTACTTCACCATGGACCCGAAGATGTCGACGGTGGTGACCTCGACCTTTGTGCAGCTTTACAAGCAGGGCCTGATCTACCGCGGCAAGCGCCTGGTGAACTGGGACCCGATCCTGAAGTCCGCCGTGTCCGACCTGGAAGTCGAGAACGAAGAACGCGACAGCTTCATGTGGCACATCGAGTACCCCTTCAGCGATGGCCCGCAAAAGGCTGCTGACGGCTCACCGCTGCGCGGCATGCACATTGCCACCACTCGCCCTGAAACCATGCTGGCCGACGGCGCGCTGGCGGTGCACCCGGACGACGAGCGCTACAAGCACTTGCTGGGCAAGATGGTCGACCTGCCGTTGTGCGACCGCAAGATTCCGGTGATCGCCGACGACTACGTCGATCCCGAGTTCGGCAGCGGCGTGGTGAAGATCACCGGCGCGCACGACTTCAACGATTACCAGGTGGCGCTTCGTCACAACCTGCCGCTGATCACCATCTTCACGCTGGACGCGAAAATCAACGAGAACGGCCCGGCGCAATACCAGGGCCTGGACCGCTATGACTGCCGCAAGGCGGTGCTGAAAGACCTGGAAGCCCAGGGCTTCCTCGAAAAAGCCGTGCCGCACAAAAACATGGTGCCTGTGTGCGCACGGACCGGCGCGGTGGTTGAACCCATGCTGACCGACCAGTGGTTTGTGGCGCTCAGCAAGGTAAGCGACCAGGACCCGACGGGGAAATCCATCGCGCAGAAGGCGCGCGATGCGGTGAGCAGCGGCGAGGTCAAGTTCGTGCCCGAGCAGTGGGTCAACACCTACAACCAGTGGATGAACAACATCCAGGACTGGTGCATCTCGCGCCAGCTCTGGTGGGGCCACCAGATCCCGGCCTGGTACGACGCTGAAGGCAACGTCTACGTTGCACGAAATCAAGAAGAAGCAGAAGAGCAGTTTCTCGACTTTCGAAACTGTCTAGCTGATGATGACTACGAAGAACTTGCGCACACGGGCGAAAGCACCACGGCTGAAAGGTTAGCCATACTCGATCAGCACGGCCTACGACGCGATGAAGACGTGCTGGACACCTGGTACTCATCGGCACTCGTGCCGTTCTCGTCATTGGGCTGGCCAGAGAAGACGAAGGAGCTGGACCTCTTCTTGCCGTCGAGCGTGCTGGTCACCGGCTACGACATCATCTTTTTCTGGGTCGCCCGGATGATCATGATGACCACGCATTTCACCGGCCAGGTGCCGTTCAAGCACGTGTACATCCACGGTTTGGTGAAAGACGCACAGGGCAAGAAGATGAGCAAGTCCGAAGGCAATGTGCTGGACCCGGTCGATCTGATCGACGGCATCGAGCTGGCACCTTTGCTGGAAAAACGCTCGCAAGGCCTGCGCAAACCCGAGACCGCGCCACAGGTGCGCAAGAACACCGAAAAGGAATTCCCGGCGGGCATTCCCGGCTACGGTGCGGATGCGCTGCGCTTTACCTTTGCCTCGCTGGCCAGCCTGGGACGCAGCATCAACTTCGACAGCAAACGCTGCGAGGGTTACCGCAACTTCTGCAACAAGCTCTGGAACGCGACACGCTTCACGCTGATGAACTGCGAGGGCCAGGACTGCGGGCTGGAAGAGCACACCAAAGAGCAATGCGCGCCCGGCGGGGAGTTTCACAACTACCTGAGCTTCTCGCAGGCCGATCGCTGGATTTCGTCAACCATGCAGCGCGTGGAAGCCGACGTGGCCAAGGGCTTTGCCGACTACCGCCTGGACAACGTCGCCGGCAGCATTTACCAGTTCGTGTGGGACGAGTTCTGCGACTGGTACCTCGAGATCGCCAAGGTGCAGATCCAGACCGGCACGGATGCGCAAAAGCGCGCCACGCGCCGCACGTTGATCCGCACGCTGGAAGCCATCCTGCGCCTGGCGCATCCGGTGATCCCATTCATCACGGAAGAGCTGTGGCAGACCGTGGCGCCCGTCGCCGGCAAAACAGGAAAGTTCATCGGCGTCGCGCCTTATCCGCAAAGCCAGCCCGAGAAGATTGATGAAAAGGCCGAAGCGCACGTCACCAAGCTCAAGACGCTGGTGGACGCATGCCGCAACCTGCGCGGTGAGATGAAGGTGTCGCCAGCCACGCGCATGCCGCTTTATGTATTGGGCGACACAGCCTTCATGCAGGACGTCGCCCCGGTGCTCAAGGCACTCGCCAAACTGAGCGAAGTGAAGGTGTTCGATGACGAAGCCAGCTGGGCTGCTGCAGCGCAGTCGGCACCGGTGGCCATCGTCGGCGAAGCGCGCCTGTGCCTTTACATGGAAGTCGATCTGGCGGCGGAAAAGGTTCGCCTGCAAAAAGAAGAAACCCGCCTGGCAGGAGAGATTGYCAAGTCCGAAACCAAGCTCGCCAATGAAGCCTTCGTCAACAAGGTGCCCCCGGCCGTGCTGGAGCAGGAACGCAAACGCCTGGCAGATAACCAGGCAGCCCTGGCCAAGATTCGCGAGCAGCTGGCACGGCTGAAATAAGCGTCAGACCACCACCAGTAAAAAGCCCCGCAATGCGGGGCTTTTTTATTGTTGTGATGCGAAAGCCAAGCCTTGGCAACGTCAGCATCGGTTAAAGGGGTGTTTCTTCGCCAGCAGGGGCCGCGGGACTGGCTTTGCCAGGCCGCAGGCGCAGCGCCCCCTCGGGGGGCAGGGAGCTACACGAAGTGAGCGACCGTGGGGGCTCTATCTCTCCGCGGGACTGGCTTTGCCAGACCGCAGGCGCAGCACCCCCTCGGGGGGCAGGGAGCTACGCGAAGCGAGCGAACGTGGGGGCCCTCATCTGATCATGAATTCCGGTTCAGACCACTGCGACGGCGGGACACTGCCCGGCTCCAGACCCATGGGCGTGCTGGTCAACTGGTCCATGCCGCTGTGTTGCGTGCCCAGGGCTTCATGCATGCGGTGGGCCACATACCAGCTTGAGCGCAAGCGCGCCTCGCGTGTGTGGGAACCCAGGCGGGGCGTGACAAACAGGTTCTTCAGTCCTTTGAGCGGTGAAGCATCGCCCAGGAAGCTTGCTTCGGCGCCATCCAGGATGCAGGCCTCTATGCGGCCGTCGCACAGCGCAGCGGCCAATGCGCCCTCATCAAATAATTCGCTGCGGCTGATGCCGACCCACAGCTGGTTGCGTTTGCAGCCCGCCAGGAGTTTGTCATTCACAAAGCCCCGGAAACGCGTGGCATACAGCATCTGCACAGACACCGCATCCGACTGGCTGACCAGCTCGGACAGGGAAACAGGCTGTATGCGCAGGCGCTCCCAAATGGGCGCAGTGTGGTGAACCGCAGGGTCATAGCCGACGAGCCGGACGCCCAGCCCGCTCAGCATGCCGGCCAGCGTGTGCGCCGTCGGGGCCAGGCCCAGAATGCCCACGGTGCTGCCATGAAGCTCGCGTCCCATTTGCGTTGTGGGGTGCCGGCGTCCCATCAGGGCTGAAACCAGGCCGCGGCGGTACAGCAGCAAGAGGCTGCTCAGCAGGTATTCAGCATTGGAGCGCACGTTGGCGCTGCTGGCATGCACGACCTTGATGTCGCGCTCCTTGCAAGCTTCCAGGTCGGTGTTGTCGGTTCCTACGTGCAGGCGCCCAATGGCCTTGAGCTTGGGCAGGAAATCTAGGAACTCGCGCGTGACGACGGTCTGGCGCGGAAAAACAATGCCTTTGGTTTTGTACGCGATCTTGCGCAACGATGTCAGATCGTCGGCAAGCTCGGGATGGTAGGCAACGCCGTGCCTGGTCTCAAGCCAGGCCATGGCTTCCGGCACCAACGCATCAAGAAGTAAGATGTCCACTCAGTCAATCCTTTTTCCTGCAAACTCTCAATCGCGTGATGTGCCCACGCAAATTCAGGCGTTTGTCTGACCCATGCGCTGTACCAACAACGCAACACTTTAGGCTTTTATTCGGTCAAAGTCGATGCAAAAATTTACATTAAACAAAGCTGTCTTCCCCGTTGCTGGTCTTGGCACCCGGTTTCTACCGGCTACCAAGGCCCAACCCAAAGAAATGCTCCCTGTGGTCGACAAGCCGTTGATCCAATACGCTGTGGAAGAAGCCTATGCAGCCGGCATCCGTCACATGATTTTTGTAACTGGACGCAATAAACGGGCCATCGAAGATCACTTCGATACTGCTTATGAATTAGAGAACGAACTCGAAGTAGCCCAAAAGCACGCATTACTGTCACTGGTGCGATCTGTCCAGCCTGATGACATGAATTTTTCCTATGTACGCCAGCCTCGCTCCCTGGGGTTGGGGCATGCTGTGCTGTGTGCCGAGCACCTGGTTGGCCAGGAGGCTTTTGCGGTTTTGCTGGCAGATGACCTGATGGTCGGCCCCAAGGGCGGCAAGGCAGTGCTGGCGCAGATGGCCGAGCAATTCGCCGAGATCCAGCAATCCATTCTGGCCGTGCAGGAAGTGCCCCAGGACCAAACCAGGCGCTACGGCATCGTCGCTACAGACGGTGCAAGCAAGGGGCTGATGAAAGTGAAAAAAATCGTGGAAAAACCGGCACCGGAGGTGGCCCCTTCACGCATGGGTGTGGCCGGGCGCTACATCCTCACGCCAGCGATTTTTGAGCACATCCGCAAGCAGACTTCCGGCGTGGGTGGCGAGTTGCAGCTCACCGACGGGATTTCAAGCCTGCTGGGCCAGGAGAGCGTGTATGCCTTCCAGTACGAAGGCAAACGCTATGACTGCGGGAGCAAGGAAGGTTTCCTTGAAGCGACCGTAGAGCTGGCGCTGGAGCACCCTGAAGTGGGCGTGTATTTCCGGAATTACCTGGACAACCTGCAAATTGGCTGGTCAGGCCGGGAACGCCGGAAGCAGGCGGCCTGATAACGGCCTGTTACAGAATCAGCGGCGTTTCAAAACGTGAATAAAGTCACTGCCCGTGGTCTGCTGTTCAACCAGCTCGTTGCCCGTTTGTTTGGCAAACGCCTGGAAGTCGCGGGTAGAGCCGGCGTCGGTTGACACCACACGCAGCAGCTGGCCGCTGAGCATTTCGGTCAGCGCTTTTTTGGCCTTCAGGATGGGAAGCGGGCAATTGAGGCCGCGGGTGTCGAGTTCTTTGTCGATGTTCATGAAAATCCTTGGGTTGCTGCGATTTTAAGCAAAGCGCAAAGCCCTTTTTACCCGGCAGTATCCGGTTTTACCCGGCCTTGCCGTCCCCGTCAGCTTCCACCTTGCTCAGCACGGTGGCCCAATCCACAAACTCAGGTTCATGGCCGCGCGTGCGCAGCCAGTCGGCCAGCGCGTAGCCCGTGCCCGCAGGCCAGCACTTGAGCTTGTCCAGATCGTAGAGCCGGTAGTCCACCAGTTCGGGTGACAGGCTGACATCCCCCGTGCAGACCGCATGGTAGGCAATGATGATCTGGTTCATGCGCTGGAAGTCATAGACGCCGATCAGGTCCAGCGAGGTGGCGTCCAGGCTGGTTTCTTCCTTGATTTCACGGGCTATACCGCCTTGTGGCGTTTCCCCGGCTTCCATGAAACCCGTGATGAGCGCGTACATCTTGCCGGGCCAGGCAGCATTGCGGGCCAGCAAAACCTGGCCGTTGTATTCGATCACGGCTGCCAGCACGGGCGTAGGGTTGTTCCAGTGGGTGTAGCCGCAGGCCGGGCAACGCAGCCGGGCCTTCTCGCCGCCGTCTTCCATCTGCGACACCATGGCCAGCGGCGTCGCGCAGTTGGGGCAAAACCTGAATTCGTGGGTCATGGTCAAAAAGGAAGATTGGAAAAGAAGGACCAGCAGCGTCGCACGCTATATTTTTAATAGCTGCTTGCGCCCGTCAAATATAGGCCACAGCCCGTTTTATGCCTGAAAACGGCTCAGGCCGGAAAAACACCCGTCGACAGATAGCGGTCGCCGCGGTCACAAACGACAAAGACAATCACGGCGTCTTTCACGGTTTTGGCGATTTCCTGTGCCACCCAGCAAGCGCCGGCCGCCGAGATGCCGGCAAAAATGCCCTCTTCCCGCGCCATGCGCCGGCACATGTCTTCAGCGTCAGCCTGGCTCACCAGCACCAGTTCGTCGACCTGGCGAGGGTCATAAATCTTGGGCAGGTACTCTTGTGGCCATTTGCGAATACCAGGAATACGCGAGCCCTCGCTGGGCTGGGCGCCGATGACCTTGATGGCCGGATTTTTCTCTTTCAGATAGCGGGAAACACCGGTAATCGTGCCGGTTGTGCCCATCGCACTGACAAAATGTGTCACCTTGCCTGACGTATCTGTCCATATTTCGGGCCCGGTGGTCTCGTAATGGATGCGCGGATTGTCCGGGTTGGCGAACTGGTCCAGCACCCGGCCCTTGCCCTCTTTTTGCATCTGGTCGGCCAGGTCGCGCGAATATTCAATTCCAGCGCTTTTGGGCGTCAGGATCAATTCCGCGCCAAAAGCCTTCATGGTCTGGGCGCGTTCGATGCTCAGGTCCTCCGGCATGATCAGGACCATCTTGTAGCCCTTGATGGCGGCGGCCATGGCCAACGCAATGCCCGTGTTGCCGGAAGTGGCTTCAATCAGCGTGTCGCCGGGTTTGATGTCGCCGCGTTCTTCCGCGCGCTTGATCATCGAGAGCGCCGGGCGGTCTTTCACGGAACCGGCCGGATTGTTGCCTTCGAGCTTGCCCAGGATGACATTGCCGCGCGCGGCGTTTTCGGCGGCGTGAATGCGTTGCAGCGCGACCAGAGGCGTTTTGCCAATCGCGTCTTCAATGGTTGGATAGTTCATGGCCACACTGTGCCATAATTTGAGGCTTCGCTCCTCGCAGCCCGGGTGGTGAAATTGGTAGACGCAGGGGACTCAAAATCCCCCGCCGCAAGGCGTGCCGGTTCGATTCCGGCCCCGGGCACCACATCCCGAAAAGCCGGACGGTTTCAGACCGATCCGGCTTTTTCTTTTGTCAGACGCAGTTGTGCGTGCGGCTTCACATACACACACGCCCTTCAGGCGATACGCGGTGGGCAAAAAGCGGGTAGAGCCTACAGCGCCTGCCGGACTGCGCTCAACTTCCCAAAGAACATTTGCCGCAGTGTCCCGCAGAAGCTTTTCCAACATTTTTCACCTCAAGATTCGGTGCCAAGGGCCAGTGCAAAAACACCGGCAAGGGCGCGTGGCGTGAATATACTTAAACCATCATCCCGCGCAGGCCTCGCACAACAAAGCAGAGGCGAGCCTTATCCATTTCCCACACAAAACGCTTGAGTTGCCATGCAAAAAGCAAACTCTTCCCGAAGCATTTTTGAAGACCTTCTTTGCCAGAGTCTTTTTGAGCCGGAGCTGTTGAGGAATGTGGCAACCCTGCTGGACCAGGACCCTTTTTTCATGCGGGGCCATCTGGAGATGCTGTGGAGTGCCCAGAAAAAAGACCATGAGGAACTCTATGCCGGAGTCCTGCATGATGCCTTGGCCGCAGCGGCTGCGCTTTACCGCGGCGGCGAGCTTCAGCTAAACACCATGGCGCATTGGACGCTCTCGGATTACGAAAGCCTGCGGGAGGTTTTACGGATGGGGCTGCAAAGAAAAGAGCTTTCCCTGTGGAAACGGGCGGGCATCTTTCGCCAGTTAAGGAGCCTGTCCCGCGTGATGCAGTCCATGCCGGCCGCAGACCCCGGCGAACAAAAGCATCTTGTGTTCCAGAAGAACGTGCATGTGCGCGAAATTGCCGCGGAAGTGAAGGGCATTGCGCCTTACTGGTGGGGCGTTCACACCCACAGGCAGGAGGCTCTTGATCACCACAGGCACACGCAGTCCATTGTGGTCAGGAACAGAAAGAAGCATGAACGCGATTACCTGCCCGCCGATGGCGTCCATGAGAGCGAGGAAACCGCTTTCTCCAGAAAGTACCCCAAAACCAATGCGCTCGTAACCTTGTTGGCGCAGGAACTGGGCCTGGCCCTGGGCCGCGTTGTGCTGGTCAAGCTGCCGGCCCACCACCAGGTTTACCGGCATTACGACGATGAAGAGTCTCTTGAGAATAGAGACCGCTATCACTTGGTGCTGAGCTGCGGTGACAGCAATGTGCTGGAGTCCGGCAACAACCGCTTCAATGTGAAGCCTGGGGAGCTCTGGTTCTTTGACAACAAGGTGATGCACAGGGCGGCCAACCTGTCGGATACGCCGCGTGTGCATATTATTTTTGATGGGTATCCGCTGGTGAAATTGGCCCAAGCTCACGTGGAGCCCACGCTCGAGTGATGGTTTAGCGTGACTCATCACCCCGGATGCGGGATGCTGTCGCCATAGGGCCTTGGCAACAGGCTTAGCGGGGTGTCATTCGGCGCAACGCGTAGGCGCTGGGCATGACTTGAGGTGAGCAGCAAGGCCCAGTATCTATAAGAGAAAAAGCCACCGGCAACCCCACGGCCTTGGAGGCTGGCTAGGGTTGCGGGTGGTTTTTTTATTGTTTTGTTGCTATTGAATTCGCAACTGACTACAACCGCGAGATAAAGTCGCCATATGTTGAGATGCAAGATGGGCGCATGTATCAATACAAGCCATCAGCATCGTTGCAATTGACCTCAACCATCACTTTAAGAGCGCCGCATTCAACACGTCAGGAACAACCGTAAGCATGGCATGATTTACCTCAAGTGGCGCCTCTTTCCACCATTCAGGAACATACCCATGCATATGTTCATATGAATGACATGACGAACACCATTCCCAATAACTGCCCGGCCCTTGAAATAGCTGCCCCCTCAACTCTCGACGCTCCGGCTTTATAAGATGGTAGTACCTATGTAGCGTTTGATTTTCGCAAACGGGGCAAGCATCTGGAAGATCTATTCCCCCACCAATGGAGTTATTGAACAACGTTCTCCATGCCGTAAGATTGGCCTCTGGCACACCCTGCCAATCAGCAATATTATCCGCCATCATCTTTTCCCTTCAATCCAAGCTTGCAACGCATTTCCTGATCCATACACACTCCTATCGCCCATGGAATTGTCAGCACCATGCGGCTTATGGAGCCTTCCATTCAGATAGTCACGAGCATGACTCACTTCGTGTGCAATTGTATTGGCCGTAGTAGCTTGATCAACCAACGCATCAGGCCCAATTCGAATCACGCGACCGCCTTCTAGCGCACGCGTGACACCCAATTGTMCCGCTGGCAGGGTTTCGTCATACAACACTGAAATCTTTTGACCCGCTCCCTTGAGATTGATGCCGTAGTTGGCCGCGACATCCTCCACAAAAAGCTGAGGGCTCAACGCGTGCTCATACGTTTTTTCAAGCTGTGTAGCAGGTTTTCCCAACCTATACAGCTCTGCACTATTTACCCCTCTCGCCCAATTCACTCCCCCAGACGCTGCGTCAGGTATCGCCCAAGCACCAAACTCACCAGGAATCGAGCGGTAGAACGCACTCGCCGTCTGCACCCCCTTGCTTGCCACGATAGGCGTCGCAAACCCGCTCACAAACCCAGCTGCCTCCTGCGACACGTTGTCGTACTCAAAGAACCTGCCCGAGAAGTCCCGGTACTGCGCAATCTCCCGGTCCAACGCTCCAGGCGAAGCAATGCCAGCGATCTCCGCCCCGCCCACCGCTAGGTAACGCGTACCAATCGCCACCTGGGTCAAAGTCTCCGTTACGAAGTTCGGAACACCTTTGATCAAACCGGCGACACCTTGTCCCGCGTAGTTCAAGGATTCACGCGGGTTTTGGACGATTTGCTGCATCACGCCAATCGGTGTTTCAGTCAGGAAGTTGCCGACGTTGCGCATCTGCTCGCCATAGCTCATTGATGGCCGGTTCTCTGTGGGCACCATGGTGCTTCCAGCGTAGTCGCCCGCGGCTGTGTAGACATCTTGAGAAACCATGGCCGGGCCACTGGCCACGACCTGGTTCGTACGCCCACTCCAAGCGCCCACCCGCATCGCGTCATAGCGCTGCTGATCAGCCGCGGCTTGTGCTGTAGCCGCTGCCTGCGCCGCTTGCCTGTCCGCCTTGATCTGCTCGCCTGTGGCTATGTCTCTGCCGTAGCTGGCCAGGCCGGTGGTGGCCGCTGCCGTGCTGGCCCCGGGGAGCACGATGTTCTGGTCGGCCTGGATGCTGCGGGCATTGCTAATGCCGTTGACTTCGAACAGCTGGCCCACGTAGTTGCTGATCTCGCGCTGGCTGGCGCCGGCGCCCAACTGGGCTCGGGCTATGCGCTCAAGAGAACCGCCGTAGTCACCCGCACGCACGCTGGACGGGACCGTGGGGGCACCATCTGAAGCCCCGCCCAACTGATTGTCCTGCACAACCGGGGCGGTGTACATCGGTCTAGCCGCTCGCCTTGCCGCCACGTCCGCCGCCCAAGCATCGCCGCCATTCCAGCCGGCCCCGCCGTTCTGGTCCTGTATCTCGCTGCGTCTAAAGCTTTCCTGGCTGGCCCGCATCAGGCTTTCTTCCTGCTGGCTGGCCTCGCTTCGCATGTTGTCCGCGAAACTGCTGCCCAACGCATTGCCAAACGCATCCGTGGCAATCTGCTGTATGGAAATCCTACCGCCCCGAACAATGGCACCAGCCGTACGTTCTGCCATGCCGGTCAGGAACCGAGTGCCGAGCTGTCCGATCGGACTATCACCGAGCATGTTGCTAATTCCAGGGCTGACAGCTTGTGCAACCCCTGCGCTCACTGCACTTGCAGCGACCCCTCTCCAGTCGAAATGATCCTGCAAGCCGGTGATGACGCCAATGCCTTGAGTGAGCGCATTGCCCACGGCGGCACGCACCATGAAGTTTCCGATCTCTTTTCCTCCCAGGAAGCCGGCGGAGCCAGCGGCCTGACCTATGCCGGCGCCAACGCCGGCGCTGATGGCACCCAGGGCGACCGATTCCCAGCTGAATCCATCCTGGATGCCGAGTGCATTTCCCACCAACTGGCCAGCCAACGAGCCAACTGCACCCGCGACAGCGGCCGTCCCCACTACGCCCAGCGAGGCGCCAATCGACCCCACGGCTCCCACAGTTCCTCCGAGCGCACCGGCGCCGGCACTCATAGTCGCAGCGAAACCTTGCCCCACAGCCCCACTCAGCGCCCCAGCGGTATAAATTGTCACCACAACCACCACGACGATCATGATGATCTGACCCAACACGCCGCACCCGCCATCGTCTTGCGCAGGCGGCGGAGGCGTGGGCAGGTTGGGCGTGGTATCGCCCACGATCGCGCTCGGGTCGTAGGGCTTGAAGGTGTTGAAGTTGTTGCTCAGCGTCCCCACGCGGTTGGGGATGGTCAGGGTCTGGCCGACCTTGAGGTCGTTGTCGCCTGCCAGGCCATTGGCCTCCGCGATGCGGTACCAGAGGGAGCTGTCACCGAAGGCACCCTTGGCGATACTTTGCAGCGTGTCGCCGGGCGCCACGATGTAGATGCCCGGGCTGGCCGACGGGTAGTTGCCGTTGATGGGCTGATAGCCGAAGTTGAAGTCAGCCACGTTAACGCCGCCGGCGGCATTGCCGTAGCGGCCCAGCACTTCACCGCCGACGATCAGCTGGCGCTGGACCTGGCCGTTCTGGTTGGTGTACAGGGCCTTGCCGGCTGCGTCGCTGATGAAGCTCCGGTTGGCGGCGCCGTTGGTGCTGTCGGTGATGGCGGACAGGTTGCCGTTGACGTCGTAATAGCTGGTAGTGGTGCCCGGCTGGAAATAGCTGCTGCTGCCGTAGACGCTGGCTTCCTTGTAGCCCTCGTAACGCGCCTGGCTGTAGCTGTAGGTGTTGGTGTAGGCAGTACCCTGGTAGTTCTGCAGGGTGTAGCTTTGCAGGTTGCCCGCGGCGTCGTAGCTGCTGTAGTCGATTTCGTACTTGGCGCTGTCGTCGCTGTTGAACACACGCTGGTGCAGCAGGCGGCCGTTGGCGTCGAAGCGGTTGATGCGCGTTTCGGTGCCGCTGGCGCTGGACGCACCGCCGTTGAGCGCGTTGATGTAACCCACAGGCAGATGGCCCGCCGGGCCGGTCTGCATGTTGCGGTTGGCGCCGTCATAGAAGCGGTAGTCCAGTTGCACGCTGTCGCGCACAACGCCTGTCAGGCGGTTCAGCCCGTCGTAGGCGTATGCCTCGGTGGTCTGACCCTGGCCCGCACTGTAGTCCGTGCGGTACACAGGGACCTGCTGGGTCTGGTAAATGATGTTTCCGGACTCGTCCCGCGCGGGGATGGGGTTCCCGGATTCGTCCAGGGCGGGCTGGCCGGATTCATTGAGGACCCAGACAGGAACGCCTGTGCTGACCGTGTTGTAGTGGTCTACCACCTGCACGGCATTGACCCGGTTTCCGTAATAGGTGTCGCTGGTGCGGTTGCCGCTACCGTCATAGGTGATGCGGTGGCCCTGGGCCCCGAGGTTGCCCGCGGCGTCCACCGCGTCCACCACGGTTTGGCGGTTCATCGCGTCGTACTGGAAGTACCGGCTGCTGTCGTTGGCCGTGTCACCGTTGATGACGTGCGTCTGGATGTGCGTGCGGTTGCCCATCTTGTCGTAGTCAATGTTGATGTAGGCATGGGTATCGTTCACCCAGCGCAGGCGACCCAGGGCGTCATACGCCATGTGGTTGTCCTGGTAGACGGTGCCGTTCTGCGACATCTGCTCGCGCAATTGATGGCCGGCCAGGTCCCAGGCGTAGTTGGTGATCTTGCCGAGCGCGTAGTCGGTGTTACGGGTGAGCTGTCCGGCGGCGTCGTAGATATAGCCCAGGCTCTGGCCGCGGGTGTTGGTCTGCGAAGTCAGCTGGCGCGCGTTGTCGTAGCTGTAGCTGTATTTAGCGCCGCCCAGGTCGGTGTGGCTGTACAGCCGGCCGAAGTAGTCGTAGCTCCAGGTGCTGGTGTAGCCGTTGGCGTCGACCTCGCCGGATTTGCGTCCCTGCAGGTCGAAAGTGGCGCGCACCGTCTGGCCCAGCGGCTGGCGGGTGGCCACCACGTTGCCGCGCATGTCGTAGGTGTAGCTCAGGGTCTCACCGTTGCCGTTGGTGTCGGTCAGTTTGTTGCCGGCCTGGTCCCAGGTGCTGGACTCGACAATGGCGCTGGTGCCAATGTAGTAAGCGGAATTGGCGCTGTTGACACTGTAGATGCCGACGGCCGGGCGCACGGTGCTGAGCAGGCGGTTGAGTTTGTCGTAGTTAAAGGTGGTGACARAACCGCGCGCGTCGGTGGCCTTGGCACGGTTGCCGAAGGCGTCGTAGCGGTAACTGGAGACGGCAGCGTCCGCGTGAATGTCTTGCACCAGGTTGCCGGCGGCATCGAATACCTGGCCGTTGATGTTGCCGTTCGCATCTTTCAGGGCAACCTGGCGGCCCATGCGGTCATAGTAAATATTGGTCACCGGGCTGCCCGTGCCCTGGTTGCCGTTGCTGTCGGGCTGGATCTGCTGGATCAGCTCGTTGCTGGCGTTGTAGCGGTAGCTGGTTTTCCAGTTCGTGGAGCGCGGATCGTTGATCTCCAGCACGTTGCCCCAGCGGTCGGTCTTCTGGTTGATGACGGGGCGCACCCACTGGCTGTCTCCGTTCTGACCAGGGGTTTGCCCCAGCTGGGCGCCCGCGCTCTGGCTGACCGAGCTGCTGCCTGCTGCCGTCGTGTTACTGGCGTAATACTGCGTCGGAATATAAGTAGAGACCGAATACGGCACGGCGACCACCACATTGCCGCTCCACTGGTAATGCTCAGCCAGTTGCGTGCCGTAGATGTAGCCAGTGCTTTCGCTGTAACCGACCACGACCTGGGTCGCAATGGGCGGCCCATAGATGGGCTTGCTCGGTACTGTGAGGTACTGCGCCGGATCCGGAGGGGAATACCACACATTCGAGTACACCGGCGACTGGTAGCTGTAAGTCGTGGGAACGTAAATCGTTTGGTAGATGATGTTGCCGGATTCATCGCGCGCATAAATCGGCTGCATGCTTTCGTCGTATCCGACGATGATGGGCGGCCCTTGCGTCGGCACCTGCACGGTGTAGTAGACCGTGGTGTAGCTGGTCAACGTCCACACGGGATAGGGGACGCCGACGACGACGTGGCCGCTCCATTGGTAATGGGCGCCCAATATGGGGCCGTAGATGGGCGTGCCGCTTTCGTTGGAACCGCTTTCGTTGTATCCGATGATCCCCTGCGTCATGACCGGCGCGCTGTACTGGGCGTCGGTATAACCAGTGATGTAGTTGGCCGGATTGGCCGGGGTGATCCATTGGGTCTGGACGTAGGGTGCGACGACCGCGATCTGGCCGGTGGCGTGCGCGTAGGGAGCGCCCTCCCCGACATGTATCCACAGCAGTTCGTACTCGTAGGTGCCCGCGCCCAGGTTGCTCACATCGGCGCCGTCGTAGCCACCGCCACGCGGGACCACGGTACGGACCTGCCAGGCACCCGTGCTGCCCGCCGGCCTGACGCGCAGGACCTGTTCAACGCCTGCGCCCGGGCTTGCCCAGCCGTAAACCCCAGTCTGGACAAAGCTCAGCGGCGCGCTGATGGTTGACAGCGCCGGCATCGCCATCGAAAGGTTACCGGTCGCTGTGGTCCGCGTCGCGGCACCGGGCGGCGTGGTCAGCACCCGGTATTCATAGTTGCCGATACCGAGTGCGGACGCGTCAAAGCGCAACGCGTCGCCGAAATTGATCAGGCTGACGTTGCTCCAGCCGCCGCTTCCGGCCGTTCCCGCGGGGCGCAACTGCAGCTGGATATCGGTCCCGGGGTCGGTGGGCACGGCTACTTCAATGGTGTTGCCGCTATAGCCCAGGCTGGTCTGGTCGCTGATTTGCTGCCAGTTGCCCTGCAGGTCTTTCTTGTAGAGGCGCAGGCGCGTGACGCTGCCAAGGCCGCCGTTGATGGTACCGGCAGGATCTTGCCAACTCATGGTGACACCGCTGGCACCTTGCTCGGCGGTCAAAATCTGGCTGCGGCTACCCGCGGCGCCGCCGGCTTGCACAACCGTTCCGATGATGTTTCCGGCTTCGTCCCTGGCATAGATCGGCTGGCCGGCTTCGTCGGTGCCAATGATGGTGGCACCCACAAAATTGGTATAGATCGGTGTCAGGTAGTCCATGACCACCTTGACGTCGCCACTGCCCAGGCTTGCGAGGGAGGTCCAGCTCAAGGACACGCTGTTGGTGCCAGTCCAACCCAGGATGTTGCCGGATTCGTCACGCCCGATGATGGACGACGTTGAAGAAATGTAAGCATGGCTGGCGTTCTGGCGCACCAACACCCCGCCCTGTGTCTGCAGGCGCTCGGGCTGCAACTGCTGTGTCAGATGCCCGATCGCGTCGTAGCGCATGTCGGTGCGGCGCACGTCTGTCAGCGCAGCAACCTGGTCTGCGCTGGTGAAAGCCAGCAGGTTGGTATTGGCCCGGCCGGAGCCCGCGCTGCGAATATCCGCGGTCTGGTGGCCCTGCAGATCGTAGAGTGCGACCTTGTCGATGCCGTCGCCGCTGTTGGTCCGCCAGATGTGGCCGGCGTTGTCATAGTCGAAATATTCCTGCCGCCCGCCATTGACGCCCTTGCGCGTCATCTCGCCGAAAGCGTTGTACTCGACGGCGGTGTCCACCACGCCGGCCTGCGCCTGGCTCACGGTGGTGATGCCGGAGCCAGTCGCCTGCGCGGCGCTACCTTCCCATTTGGCGACCCAATTACCGCCAGCATCCTGCTGCCAGATACGGATGTAGCTGAGCTGTGAAATGCCGCCGTCTGTTGCGCTGGCATTTCCCCAGCCCAACGTAACACCGCCACTCGCGGCGGCGGCGCCGAAATCCTGCACTTGGCTCGCCGCATGGCTGAGCACGCCGCCATAGATAATGCCCGACTCGCTGGAACCGGCCGGGCTGTAGGTAGACAGCGTCTGGTAGTCGACCTGGACGCGTACCAAACCGCCCGCGGCATTGACCAGACTGGACCATGTCAATGACACGCTGTTGCTACCCACCAGCGTCAGCGATCCCGCCTCATTCGCTACCGTGGTGGCTGAGCCGACCTGCACCGTATTGAGGCCGCCCTGCAGCACGGTGGTGGAAGCCGGGTCAATGACGTGGGTCTGGCGGCCCAACTTGTCGTATTGGTAGGCCCGAAACAGCGTCCGGGTGACACCGTCGTTGCCGGTGACGGCTTGCCATTCCTTGGCGATGCTGCCATGCGCATCGTAGGAGCTGTAGTGGTTGTAGCCTTGCGCGTCCACGAGCTGGGCCACGTGGCCCGAGCGGTCGAAATACGCCATGGTCGTGCGGTCTGCGGCATTTGCTGCGGCTGCCGTGTAAGCACTCTCGTTCGCGGCACTGGCGCCGCTGGACAGATCGGTCTTGACGACCACATTGCCGTAGGCGTCGCGGCGGAACACCGTCAAGGGCGTCAACGAGCTGCCGTCGGCCACACCCCCTCGCGTAGGGGCGGCGATCGCGGTGACGCGGCCCATGGCGTCGTAGTAGCTGTAGGTGGAGGCACCGGCGGCGTCAGTCGTGCGGGTCAAGTTGCCGACGCTGTCGTATCCGTAGGTCGTACTCAGGTTGCCGCGTACGCTGGTCGCGTTGCTGTTGTCGCTGTACTCGACGTTCACCCTGACTTCCGAGGTCTTGCGGTTGCCTCGGTCGAAGATATATAGGGTGGTCCGGTCGTCGGCACTGCCAGGGGCGGTCGGCGCGGCAGCGGCGGGAGATGCGCTGTTCCAGCCCGTGAGCGCCGTGGCGAATTCGGTGTGCGCGCTAACGTTTCCAGCGGCGTCGAAAGCCTGGGTTGTCAGGTAGCCCAAGGCGTCCACGCTGGCGGTTTGCTGGCCACGCTTGTCGAAATAGTTAGTGGTTGATGTCCAGGTATCGGTCGCCGGGTTTTTCAGCAAGGCGACGCGGATCAGGTTGCCGAAGGCGTCAAAGGTATTGCGGGTGGTTTTCCCCGCAATGAAATATTGGCTACCATTGGCGGCGTCCGGGTCGTAGACATAGGTCTGCGGCTCAGTGATCCGGACAGCGCGCCCCAGACGGTCATACTGGGTCAGGAGGTTGCGGTCCATGCCGTGGTTGACGCCTGCCGCGTTGACCGCGGCATCGACCTGAGCCACCGACAGGCTTGCAGGGTTGCCGTTCGGCAAAGTCGTCGCCGATCCAAAACGCACCAGACGGGTGACCTCGCCCATGGCATTGCGTGTGTAGCCGGTCACAAAGCCCAGGCTGTCGACCTCATAGCTGACATTACCAAGCTTATCGTAGGCCTTGTAGCTGAAGTTGCCGGCGACGTCGCGGTTGGCGATGGCGTTTCCCAGCATGTCGTAGCTGACCTGGCTGAACAGCGTCTGCTGCGTTTCAGTGCGCGTGGCCAAGCCTGTCGCGCCGTTGGTCGTCAGGTTGTCGGTGGCGGCGTTGTACACGCCCACCGCGGGGTAGGTCGTCCTGACCTGCCGGCCGAGGGCGTCGTATTCATAGCTGGTTAGCCGCTGTTCCGCACGCCCGAAAGCTTCAGTGCGGGAAACGAGGTTGCCGAGCGCGTCGTATGCCAGGCGCGTGACGATGCCCGCCGCACCGGAGGCGGCCTCATTGACCTCCAGGTTGCCGCTCGCATTCACCACCACGGATGTCAAGGCAACCTGAGGTGAAGTTTCCTGGACGAGACGCCCGCCCGCGTCATAGTCGTAGGTCCAGGTCGCGGATTTTTTGTTCGTGAAGCTGAGTTTTTCGCCGAGGGCGTTGTAGGTGAACGATTCAGTGAAGCCCAACGCATCGGTGCTGCCCGTCAGGCGGCCGGCGGCGTCATACACAAAGCTGCTGCTGCGGTCATTCGCGGCCGAAGCAACGACGGCGCCTGCGATCGCACTGGCCGTGCCGGCCGTTGCCGCCGGTATGGCCAAGGCGTATTCAGTCACGCCCTTGATGGCGCCTGTGCCGTCGTACACCGTCTTGCGGACGTAGCCCAGCGCGTCAACGCCGTAGACCTGGCGGTTGCTCGCGTCGAACACGCGTTTTTCGATACGGTCGTTCGCCGCGTCGGCCACGAGCAAGGCGCGAACTGCCGCTTCAGAGGCCGTGGCGCCAAGGCTGGACACATTGACGAGCACGGCGTAGCGCTTGAGCTGCACGGCGTTGCCGGCAGCGTCGAATGTCGTTTCGGTGGCCGCGCCGTTGGCGTCGATGCCAAAGATCTTGCGGTTGGCCAGGTCGTAGGCACAGCGCTCGATGCGGTCATTGACGGCATCGGGAACCACCGCAGACTGGATCGCCTGGGCGCTGGGCGTGCCGGCTGCCGTGGGCGGCGTGACGGCCGTTGCATAAGCCAGCCTTTGCGCCACATTGCCGTTGGCGTCGTAGATGAGTTTCGTCACGCCGCCCAGGGCGTCGACGCTGAAGGTCTGGCGGTTGGCCTTGTCGTAGGCAAACACGGTGATGCGGTCGGCGGCGCTGGCCGTGACGCTGGCCGGCGCGGCCGAGCCGGCAATGGCCGTGGCGTACTGGATGGTCTTGACGGCGTTGCCGTTGCTGTCGTAGACGAAACGGGTGACGGCGCCGACGCCGTCGGCGCGGTACACCAGCCGGTTGGCCGGGTCGTACACATTGCGCACGCGCACATCGCTGCCAGAGGCCACGACGGCGGCGTTGATGGCCGCAGCGGTGGCATTGGTGGCCGGCGCTATCGGCCTGGCGTAAGCCAGCCGCTCCAGCACGTTGCCGTTGCCGTCAAAGGTCTGCTTGACGACGGCACCTGTTCCGTCGACGGACAGCACAGCGCGGCCAAGCGGGTCGTACACAGTGCGCAGGCGCTGGTCATGGGCAGCATCTGCCACGGGCGCGGGCAGGGTTCCCGCCACCCAGGCGCCGCCGCCCGACATCGCCACGCGGTTGGCATAGGCCAGGCGCTCAATGACGTTGCCGGCCGCGTCATACACGTACTTGACCACCTCGCCCAGGGCATTGACCGTGGCCGTGAGCCGGCCGTCCTTGTCATAGACGCGGTTCTCCACCAGGTCCGAGCTCGCGGTGGCAAGCACCTTGGCCTGGATTTGCGCCACGGTGGCAGCCGCCGGCAAGCCGGCCAGGTCCGCCGGTGCGAGGGCCGCGGCATACACCGTGCTCTTGACGACGCGGCCTTCCGCGTCAAAGCCGCTCTGCCTGACGTTGCCCGCCGCATCGA
>NZ_JBFUBD010000018.1:0-35334 GCF_056405935.1 Polaromonas sp. P1_E3 | reverse complement strand
CTGATCCAGTAACCCCAGGCCGAGTTGAAGCCGACATACTCGCCCGAGAGCGCGTGGGCATAGGCGTAGACGCCGTTGTCCAGCTCGGGTTTGCGCAGGGCCAGCATCTGGTAGACCCGCGCCAGCACCAGCATGCCCACGCCCGTGACCAGCCAGCCGATCAGGATGGCCCCCGCGCCCGCGCCGGCCGCCATGTTTTGGGGGAGGCCGAAGATGCCGCTGCCGATGATGGAACCCGTCACCAGCGCGATCAACAGCCCTAGGTTCAGAGTGCCTTGGGATTGCCGCATAGTGGGAATGGCCCGCTGTATCGACGAAGGAGAGGGGGTTGTTGACGGTGTGTTCATGGAAGGCTTTCAGGAGATGGCTGGCTACTGGACCAGCAGCACCGGCACATCGACGTCCGCCACCACGCGCTGGGCGACGCTGCCGAGCAGGGCGCGGCCGAACAGGCCGTGGCCGTGGGTACCGAGGACCAGCATGTGCACTTTTTCCCGCTTTGCCGCCTGGACGATTTGTGTGGCCGGTGTGCCGGCGACCCATAAGACCCGGTACTTGACGCCATGGCGCTTGAGGAAGCGTTCAATCGGCTGCAGCACCTTTTCGGCCTCTTCCTGGTGCCAGGCGCGCACGGTGGCGGCCCCGACCATGGTCTTGACGCGCGGGGTAACGGCCGGCTGTACGTTGAGCACGACGAGTTCCGCGTCGGGACCCATCAGGGTTTCGTGGGTGGCCAGGAAGGCGAGGGCCTTCTTGGTGAATTTGCTGCCGTCAACGGCCAGAAGGACTCTCATGGGATTCTCCGAAAGTGGATCGTTCAACTCAAACTCAGCGCAGGACCAGCACGGGAATCGTGCTGTGTGTGAGCACCTGCTGGGTTTCGCTTCCGAGCAGGATGCGCGAGAGGCCCTTGCGGCCGTGCGATGCCATGACGATGAGGTCGCACTTGTTCTTTTTGGCCGCACTCAGGATGGCGGTGGCGACGAGGTCTGACTTGGCGATCACGGCTTTGGCCGGGACACCCGCAGCTTCTGCGGACTTTTGCGCCGCGTCGGCGATAGCCTGACCCTTGCCGGTCCATTCCTTTTCAATGCGCCCGACTTCCTGCGGCGAGATGGAGGCGCCGCCCTCGAAGTAGCTCATCGGATAACGCGGAACAACATTGACCACCACAAGCCCGGCTTCCAGGGATGCTGCAAGGGCGATGGCCTCCTTGACCGCCTTTTTGGAAAGCGTGGAGCCGTCGGTGGCAACAAGAATGCGTTTGTACATGCTGGGTTCTCCTGTGTTGATGTGCCGCAGTCTAGGAGCGTCGCACCGGCCCGGGCTTGATCCATGTCAAAGGGCCGGCACTCGGCGCTGGCTAAGCTTTCGCCATGCAAGCCGCTCCTTCCCTGCCGCTGTTTCCCGCCGGCCCCATGCAGCCCGTCGCCGGTACTGTTTCGGAATGGGCAGTGCTCGACGAGCCGGCCGAATGGGAGGGCTTCAGCCGGCCGGTCACGGGGCGGGAGGGATGGTGGGAGTCGTACCTGGCGCTGGAGGGCATGCACTGCGCGGCCTGCGCGATCACCGTGGAAGAGGTTTTGCGCAAGCTGCCCGGCGTGGACGCGGTCCAGGTCAATGGCGTGACGGCCACGGTGCGGCTTCAATGGCATCCGCTTGCAACGCAGCCTTCTCTCTGGATTGCTGCATTGCGCCAGGCCGGCTACGGTGCCTTGCCTGCCGGCGACCTGCTGCTGGCCGGCCGCAGGATGCAGGCCCAGCGCGTGATGCTGTGGCGCTGGCTGGTGGCGGGTTTTTGCATGATGCAGGTCATGATGTATGCGGCGCCAGCCTACCTGGCGCCGGCTGGCGAGATCACACCCGACATCCAGGCGCTGCTGGGCTGGGCCTCCTGGGTGCTGACCCTGCCGGTGCTGCTGTTTTCCTGCTGGCCCTTTTTCGCGGCGGCACTGCGCGACCTGCGCCGCTTGCGCATCGGAATGGACGTCCCCGTGGCCCTTGGTGTGCTGATTGCCTTTGGCGCCAGTACCGCTGCGACCTTCGATCCCTCGGGCCCCTGGGGCGCCAACGCGTCCTATGACTCCGTGCCCATGTTTGTTTTTTTCCTGCTGTCGGGCCGCCTGCTGGAGCAACGCCTGCGCGACCGGACCGCCGGGGCGCTGGATGCGTTGATGCGGCGCCTTCCGGACAGCGTGGAGCGGCGGGAAGCTGACGGCAGTTTCCGTGCGGTGGCCGTGCGCCGCCTTGTCGTTGGTGACGTGATTCGGGTGCTGCCTGGTCAGGCTTTCCCCGCTGATGGGGCTGTTGAGGGCGGTGAGAGCCGGGTCGACCAGTCGCTGCTCACCGGCGAATCCAAACCCCTGCTGCGGCGGGTGGGCGACGGTGTCATTGCAGGCAGCCACAACCTCACGGGTGTGCTGCAGGTGCGCGTGCTGCGCATAGGGCCGCAAACCCGGTACGCCGAAATCGTGGCCTTGATGGAGCAAGCCTCAGTCGAAAAGCCTGGCCTGGTGCAACTGGTGGACCGCATCGCCAGTCCTTTCCTGGTGGCCGTGCTGCTGGCGAGCGCCGCCGCCGCCGTGTGGTGGTGGCCATTCGGGCAGTCGCATGCTATGGCCATTGCTGTTTCGGTGCTGATCGTGACCTGCCCCTGCGCCTTGTCGCTGGCAACACCGGCGGCCATGCTGGCCAGCGCGGGCGCACTGGCGCGGCGCGGCGTGCTGGTGCGCAAGCTGCAGGCGCTGGAAAGCTGCGCCGCCATCGACACCGTGATCTTCGACAAGACCGGCACGCTGACGGAAGACCGCATGCAAGTCGTGATGGCTCATACGCCGGCCGGTGTGAACCGCGGCGAGGTGTGTGACTGGGCGGGGGCGCTGGCCAGGCACTCGCTGCATCCGGTCTCGCGCGCCATCTCCGCCCGGTTTCCAGCGGCGGACTGGGTGGCCAGTGAAGTGGAGGAGGTTACCGGGCGCGGGCTGCGCGGCAAGGTCACCCGGCTGGACGGCAGCGAGCCGCATGAACTCTCCCTGGGGTCGGCCTTTTTTTGCGGTGTGCCCGTGCCGGGCCGCGATGTGCCGGTGTTGCAGGCCCATCTATCCGATGGCTGGCACTACCTCGCGGGGTTCGAGCTTGACGAAGCGATGCGGCCCGACGCGGCCCAGGCCGTGGACGACCTGCTCAAGCTCGGTGTCCGCGTGCAGCTGCTTTCGGGTGATACGGGCCGGGCTGTCGCCCACCTTGCGCGCCGGGCCGGCATCGAGTGGTGCTTTGGCGAATGTACGCCTGAGGCCAAACTGGAACATGTGCGCCGCCTTCAGCGCGAAGGCCATCGCGTCATGATGGTGGGTGACGGCATGAACGACGGGCCGGTGCTGGCCGTGGCGGATGTGTCCCTGGCCATGGGCCAGGCCGTGCCGGTGGCTCAGGCCAGGGCAGATTTCATCATGACCGGCAGCCGCCTGCTCACGGTGCCAGCCCTTGTCGCGCAGGCACGGCGCACCCGGGCGGTCGTCCGCCAGAACCTCCTGTGGGCAGCGGTTTACAACGCGGCCTGCGTTCCGCTGGCGATTTTGGGCTATATGCCGACCTGGCTGGCCGGCTTCGGCATGGCGGCCAGCTCGCTGCTGGTGGTGGCCAACTCCGCCAGGCTGGCGCGCACCCCGCCGGAGAACTAGATGGACATCCTGTTTCTTTTGATCCCCCTCTCGGTCGTGCTGGCCTTGCTGATCATCGGCGCGTTGGGCTGGGCGGTATGGCGAGGTCAGTTCGAGGCGCTTGAGCAGGAAGCCGAGCGCATTCTTCACACTGATTGACTTGCATCAAATGGCGTGACCCCCGCCGCATCGACACTTTGAAGCATCAAGACAAAAGGTGCTTCATGAACGAAGAAACGACACGAGGGATCGCCTATCACGACAAGGTGGTTCGCCAGTTTTCACTGGCAGCTGTGCTCTGGGGCGTGGTCGGCATGGCAGTGGGCCTTTTCATTGCCGCGCAGCTGGCATGGCCTGAACTGAACTTCGGCATCCCCTGGCTCAGCTATGGCCGGCTCAGGCCGTTGCATACCAACGCGGTGATCTTCGCCTTCGGCGGCTGCGCGCTGATCGGCAGCAGCTACTACGTGGTCCAGCGCACCAGCAGCGTGCCACTGTTTGCGCCGCAGCTGGCCGCCTTTACCTTCTGGGGCTGGCAGCTCGTCATCGTGGCTGCGGCAATCAGCCTGCCGCTGGGTTACACCACCGGCAAGGAATACGCTGAACTCGAATGGCCCATCGACATCCTGATCACCCTGGTCTGGGTGTCCTATGCCATCGTCTTTTTCGGCACGCTGGGAACCCGCAAGGTCCGGCATATCTACGTGGCCAACTGGTTTTACGGCGCCTTCATCCTGGCGGTGGCGGTGCTGCACGTGGTCAACAGCGCCGAAATCCCGGCCGGCTGGATGAAGTCCTATTCCGCCTATGCGGGTGTGCAGGACGCGATGGTGCAGTGGTGGTACGGCCACAACGCTGTCGGTTTTTTCCTGACCGCTGGCTTCCTCGGGATGATGTATTACTTCATCCCCAAGCAGGCAGAGCGGCCGGTTTACAGCTACCGCCTGTCCATCGTCCACTTCTGGGCGCTGATCTTCACTTATATGTGGGCGGGTCCGCACCACCTGCACTACACGGCCTTGCCCGACTGGACGCAATCCGTGGGCATGGTGTTCTCGCTGATCCTGCTGGCGCCCAGCTGGGGCGGGATGATCAACGGCGTGATGACCCTGTCGGGCGCGTGGCACAAACTGCGCGAGGACCCCATCCTGCGTTTCCTGATCGTGTCGCTGTCGTTCTATGGCATGAGCACCTTTGAAGGCCCGCTGATGTCCATCAAGACCGTCAATGCGCTTTCGCACTACACAGACTGGACCGTGGGCCACGTGCATTCGGGTGCGCTGGGCTGGGTGGGCCTGATATCGATGGGCACCCTGTACTACATGATTCCCCGCCTGTTCGGGCAAAAGCAGATGTATTCAGTACGCGCCATTGAGGTGCACTTCTGGACGGCTACTGTGGGCATCGTGCTCTACATAGCGGCCATGTGGATTGCCGGTGTGATGCAGGGCCTGATGTGGCGCGCCATCAACGCCGACGGAACCCTGACCTACACCTTCGTCGAGTCGGTGAAGGCCACCTATCCCTTCTACGTGGTGCGCTTCTTTGGCGGGCTTTTGTACCTGGGCGGCATGGTGCTGATGGCCTGGAACGTCTGCATGACGGTGGCCAGTGGCCGCCCCGTCCGGGTGCCGGTGCCGGCACTGGCTCACGCATAACAAGAGAAGAAAGCACATCCCATGAAAGACGAAACCTCTTCTGCGGCCGGCTTCTCGCACGAGAAGATCGAAACCAACAACTTCCTGATGATCATCCTGATCCTGCTGGTGATCGCCGTCGGCGGCCTGGTGGAAATCGTGCCGCTGTTCTTCCAGAAGTCGACCACCGCGCCGCTGGCAGGCGTGAAGCCTTATGGTGCGCTGCAACTGGCCGGCCGCGACATCTACCTGCGCGAGGGTTGCTACAACTGCCATTCGCAAATGATCCGGCCGTTTCGTGCGGAGACGCTGCGCTACGGGCACTACTCGGTGGCCGGCGAATTCGTCTATGACCACCCCTTCCAGTGGGGCAGCAAACGAACGGGCCCCGACCTGCACCGTGTGGGCGGCAAGTACACCGACGAATGGCACCGTATCCACCTGAACAATCCGCGCGACCTTGTCCCTGAGTCCAACATGCCGGCCTATAGCTGGCTGGAGAAGAAGCCCGTCGACCCCGCCGACATGGCGCCCCGCATGACAGCACTGCGCAGGGTGGGGGTGCCATACACCGACGCCGAAATCGCCGAGGCCGCCGGTGTGGTGAAGGGCAAGACGGAAATGGATGCCCTGGTGGCCTATCTGCAAGTTATGGGCAAGGCCCTGAAGTAAAGGAGAGCGCCATGGACGTCAACACGCTGCGCATCATCGCAACCCTGCTGTGTTTTGCCACCTTCGCCGGCCTGCTGGTGTGGGCTTATTCCAGCCGTAACCGCACGCGGTTTGAAGAGGACGCAAAGATCCCCTTCCTGCAGGACTAGGGGCCGCGCCATGCAAGACCTCTTCACCGGTTTTTTATTCACCGCACAACACATCGGGTGTGAGCCATGAGCGATTTCACAGACAACTTCTGGTCCTGGTATGTGGCCGCGCTGACCCTGATCGGCATCGTCGGTGCCCTGGTCCTGCTCTGGGMCACGGCCCGAAAAAAAGTGGTTCCCAGCAGCGACAACACAACGGGCCATGTTTGGGACGGCGATCTGCGCGAGTCCAACAACCCCATGCCGCGCTGGTGGATGTGGCTGTTCGTGATCAGCGTGATCTATTCTTTGCTCTACCTGGTCGCTTACCCGGGCCTGGGTGCTTACCCGGGTGAAATGGGCTGGAGCACGCGTGGTGAATACACCGCTGCGATGGACAGCGCAGACAAGGAGCTTGCGCCGCTGTACGCCAAGTTCACGGCCAAAAGCGCGGAGCAACTCGCGGGCGACGTCAATGCGATGGCGGTGGGTGAGCGTCTCTTCATGAATAACTGCGCCCAATGCCACGGCTCGGACGCACGCGGCAGCAAGGGCTTTCCCAACCTCGCGGACAGCGACTGGCTGCACGGCGGTTCAACCGAAAAAATCAGTGAGACCTTGACCCAGGGCCGCAAGGGCCAGATGCCGCCCATGGCGGCCGCTGTAGGTACAGCCGATGATGTCAAGAACGTGGCGAATTACGTGCTGAGCCTTTCCGGTGGCCCTCACGATTCAGTGCGTGCGCAGCTCGGAAAATCCAAATTCACCGCCTGCGCGGCCTGCCACGGCATGGACGGCAAAGGCAATACCGCGATAGGCGCACCCAACCTGGCCGACGACATCTGGCTGCACGGCTGGGGAGAGCAGGCCATCGTCGACATCGTCAACAAAGGCAAGACCAACGAGATGCCCGCGCAAGCCGGCAAACTCACCGAAGCGCAGATCCATGTGCTGACCGCCTACATCTGGGGGTTCTCCAACAAGCCCGCCGCGGCAAAACTTTGAGGCGACAGTGACCCAGCCGGCCTTGCGCAAAATCATTCCCATCGTGCCGGCGGCAGAGCCGGCAGGGGAGTCGCTGTACGAGGCGCAAAAGAAAATCTACCCGCGTTCCGTCAGCGGGCTGTTTGCGCGCTGGCGCTGGGCCTTTGTGATTCTGACCCAGCTGTTTTTTTACGGCTTGCCGTGGCTGCAGTGGGGGCAGCGCCAGGCAGTGCTTTTCGACCTGGAAGCGCGTCGCTTTTATCTCTTCGGTTATGTGCTGTACCCGCAGGACTTTATCTACCTGACCGGCTTGCTGGTGGCCAGCGCCTTGTCGCTGTTCCTGTTCACGGCAGTGGCAGGCCGTTTGTGGTGCGGCTTCGCCTGCCCGCAGACGGTGTACACCGAAATCTTCCTCTGGATAGAACGCAAGGTGGAGGGCGACCGCACCGCCAGGTTGCGGCTGGACGGCGCCCCGTTCTCGCTGGAAAAACTGGTCAAGAAATGGTTCAAGCACATCCTCTGGATAGGTGTGGCGATGTGGACCGGCTTTACCTTTGTCGCCTATTTCGTGCCTGCCCGCGATTTGATCCTTCAGTTCCTGCAGACCAAAATGGGCGGCTGGGAAATCTTCTGGGTCCTGTTTTACGGCTTTGCCACCTACGGAAACGCCGGCTTCCTGCGCGAGCAGGTGTGCAAATACATGTGTCCCTATGCGCGTTTCCAGAGCGCGATGTTCGACAAGGACACGCTGATCGTGAGCTACGACCCTGCGCGGGGTGAGCCACGCGGCGCCCGGTCGCGCCATGCCGACGCCGCGGCGCTGTCGCTGGGCGCCTGCGTCGATTGCACTCTGTGCGTACAGGTCTGCCCGACGGGCATAGACATCCGTGAGGGCCTGCAATACGAGTGCATAGGCTGCGCTGCCTGTGTAGACGTGTGCGACGGCGTGATGGACAAGATGGGCTATTCGCGCGGCCTCATCCGCTTCACCACCCAAAACGCGCTGGCCGGTAAGTGGAACGCTTCACACATGCTGCGCCAGGTGCTGCGGCCGCGCGTACTGGTGTACACCACGCTGCTGGGCGTGCTGTGCCTGGCTCTGCTGTGGAGTCTGATGGCGCGCATGCCATTGAAGGTGGACGTGGTGCGGGATCGCGCCGCGCTGTCACGCATCGCGGCCGGTGGCCGGCTGGAAAATGTGTACCGCCTTCAAATCATGAATGCCACCGAGCAGTCGCAACGCTACACGATTGGAGCCGCCGGACTGGAAGGCCTGGTGGTCGCTTCCGAAGCCGAGGTCAAGGTTGGCCCGACCGAGTCGCGCTGGGTTGCGGTGCGGCTGCAGATTCCCTACGGTTCGGTGCCGGCGGGTTCACACGCCATCGTGTTCCGTGTCGGCGATGAAAGCGGGCGCGCTCACGTCGAAGAAAAATCCGTGTTCCTGGTTCCACGATGAAAGGGCTTTCATGATCACCATTCCCACCCAACCCGCCCCCTGGTGGAAGCACGGCCATGTCTGGCTCGTTATTTCGGGTCCCGCGCTGGTGGTTGTAGCCGGTGTGGTGACGGTTTTTCTGGCCGTCAAATTTCCGGATGCCGTGATCGGCACGCAGGCAACTGTGCGACAGCCTGCTCGTGAAAGAGCGCTGGCGCCTGCCCTGGAAGGGCGCAACCATGCGGCTACGCCTGACAAAACACCTCGTCCGTGAAAGCCCGCAACGCAAAGAGGAGGCACCATGATTTCCGCCAACAAGATACTGGGCATCGCCTGGCCGGCTTTTCTGTCGGCCTGCCTGCTGGAACTCCTGCTTTTCGGTCTGTTCGATCCTGAAGAAATGCTGCGCTATGGGCAACCCTCGGGTCTGTCCCGTCTGGCGTTGCAGACCGCCGCTTTTTTTATGTTCTGGCTTGTGTGCGCGATCTCCAGTGCCTTGACGGTGCTGCTCATCGGGCCGGCACCGGTTTCCGCAGAAAGGCCCGGGCAGTAAGATCGGGTTTCACTCCCGAAGCTGCCCATGTCCTTGTTCCCCCATGTCGGTGACGCGGTGCCGAAGCGCCGGCGTTCCATGGCCATCGTCCTGGCCGTGATGGCCACGCTGTCATTGCTGGCATTGCTGACACCTGCCGCGCATGCACCAGGCGGACCGCCGCTAGCCTTGGCCTTGGCCGCTGCAACCTGCGGCATCGCCTGGCTGCTGGCGGTGCGCGACGCGGCACGAGACCGTATCGGCAAGCAAGCGCTGGAGGGCGCGGACGCGAGGCTGGCCGGCCTGCTGGATTCGGCCATGGACGCCATCATTACCGTGGACAGCGAACAGCATGTGATTCTCTACAACAAGGCTGCCGAGAAGATATTCGGCTGGCCTACGCACGAGATGCTGGGCCAGCCGCTCACGCGTTTGATCCCGCAGCGGCACCAGGGCGCGCACGGCGAGCAGGTCAGGCGCTTCGGCCTGACCGGCACAACCTCCCGGCGAATGGGAGACGGTACGGTGCTGTATGGGCGAAGATCCAGCGGCGAGGAGTTTCCGCTGGAAGCTTCCATCTCACAGCTCGACACCGCGCATGGCAAGCTTTACACCGTCATCCTGCGCGACGTGACCGAACGTGTGCGCGCCAACGAGGAACTGAGCGCCTTCGCCTCGGCCGCCCACGCCATCCGCGAAAGCGAGAAAACACGGATCGCACGCGAGCTGCATGACGAACTCGCCCAGTCGCTGACAGCCATCAAGATGGATGCCACCTGGATTCGGGAAGCCCTGCCTTCGGATGCGGGCGCCGTGCGGGCCAAGCTCGACGACGTGCTCGGCCTGCTGGACACCACAGTTGCCGCTACGCGCCGCATCGCCTCCGATTTGCGGCCCCTCCTGCTGGACGATCTCGGCCTGGTACCTGCGATCCAGTGGCTCACGCACAATTTCACCCAGCGCCATGGTGTGCCTTGCAAGCTGTCGCTCAACGAGGATGTTGAGCTGGGCGAACCCTACGCCACGGCGGTGTTTCGCATCGTGCAGGAGTCGCTCGTGAACGTGGCAAAGCACGCGGGTGCATCGCAGGTTGACGTTCGCATCGAAAGAACCGGCGTAGCCGTGGTGCTTGAGGTTGCCGATGACGGCACGGGCTTCGACCCGGATGCGCCGCGCAAGGCCGGCTCTCTGGGGCTCATGGGCCTGCGCGAACGGGCCCGCTTGCTGAAGGGAACGGTGGACATCGTCACCGCGCCCGGCCAGGGAACGTGCATGCGGGTCAGCATCCCGGTGCCCGAAACAGGAGACATTACGTGATCAGGATTGTGATTGCCGACGACCATTCCATCGTGCGCGAGGGACTCAAGCGCATCGTGTCGTCCATTGAGGGCATGGAAGTCATCGGTGAGGCCGGCAACGGCACAGAAGTCATGCAACGCGTGCGCGAGCTGGCCTTTGACGTGCTGGTGCTGGATCTTTCCATGCCGGGGCGCAGCGGCATGGAACTCATCAAGCTGGTTCGCAGCGAAAAGCCACAGCTGCGCATCCTGGTCCTGAGCATGCACCAGGAACTGCAATACGCGGTACGGGCCATCAAGAACGGCGCCAGCGGTTATCTCACCAAGGAGAGCGCACCGGACCAGCTGGAGCAGGCGATACGCAAGGTCGCCTCGGGCGGCGCCTTCATCAGCGCGGAGGTGGCCGAGCAGCTGGCGCTGGGTGCGATGCCCGGCAGCCAGGCGGTGCCGCATGAGAGTCTTTCCAACCGGGAGTTCGAAGTGCTGCAGATGCTGGTGGCGGGTGTCTCCCTGACGGACATCGGGACGAAGCTGAACCTGTCGGTCAAGACTGTCAGCACCCACAAGACCAACCTCATGCAGAAAATGGGCTTGCAAAACCAGAACGAACTGATCCGCTATGCCATCAAGCACGGACTGACGGAGCCGCTGGATCCCTGAAGCCCATCAGGCTGCCGTGGAAAGCGCCTTGTCTTGACAAGCGTCAACACGGCCGCGGTCGCGTCTTCCTACAGTCAGGGTATCCACACTCTGCACCGGAGACGTTCCATGGGCAATGAACTCAAACAACTGCTGGTCCATGCCGATGCCTCGCCGCAATTCGCGCAACGCCTTGAATTTTCCTGCCGGCTTGCCGCGCAGTATGGCGCCGGCGTCACGGCCCTGTATGCCTCACCTTCGGCCTCCGAGGCGATTCCCGTTGCCTTCGGCATGGGCCCTGGCCTTGCCGTAAGGCGGGAGAAGGTGCAGGACACCGAACTGGCGCGGGCGCGCTCGGTGTTCGAACAGATCCGGCCTGCGGGGCTGCCGGCCGCATGGGCTGAAGTCCATGACTTCCCGCTGGCATCGGCCTTTGCCGGGCAGGCGTTGTATGCCGACCTGCTGGTGCTGGGCCAGCACGGCCCGGGCGAGGGCTGGTCCACGCTGATGCCTGCGGATTTTCCGGAGACCGTGATTGCCCTGAGCGGCCGGCCGGCCCTGGTGCTGCCCTACACGTCGGCAAAGCCGGGTTTGCCGGGCCATGTGGTGATCGCCTGGAAGCCCACCCGCGGAGCCGCTCGCGCGGTGACGGCGGCCCTCCCCATCCTGCGCAACGCCAGCTCGGTACACGTCCTGAGTTGGGGCATTGACGCCGTGGCGGCCACGGGTGCAGGCCCGGATATCGTCTCTTACCTGAAGACCCACGGTGTCCAGGCCAGCTGGCAGCGGGAAAATGTGGAAGGCGCGGAACCCGCGAACCTGGGCGACCTGCTGCTGTCGCGGGCCTTCGACCTGCAAGCGGACTTGCTGGTCATGGGCTGCTATGGCCGTGCCCGCGCCTATGAATGGGTATTGGGCGGCGCATCCCGGACCGTGCTCAAAAGCATGACACTGCCTGTGTTGATGGCGCATTAGCGATGCGTTGACGGCGCACCACCGGCGAAACTCGGAAATTTCCTAACCTGCCTCGGAGCGCCGGCGCGGGTGAACCAGCCGTATCCGAGCCGGCCTTTCAGTAAAAGACGATGTCCCGGTTGCGCCGCCTGCGCGACAGTAGAGGCATGCAACACACCGTTTCACCCACCCGGGTTTTTCTGGCCGATGATTCGGCACTGAGCCGCAGCCGGGTGGCCGCGATGCTGCTCAACCAGGGCATGGAAATCGCGGGGCAGGCCGATACGCCAGAGCTGGCTGTTTCAGGCATCCTGGCCGTCCGGCCCGACGTGGTGGTGCTCGACGTGCAGTTCGAAAGGGGCACGGGCATGCAGGTGCTGCAGGCCATCCTCCAGGCGACGCCGGACGTCCCATTCATCGTCCTGAGCAACCACGCCGAGCCGGCCTATCGCGCGCGCTACCTGGCCGCCGGCGCCGTCCGCTTTCTTGACAAGCACGTCGAGTTCTATGACCTCGCCGGCCAGGTGAAAGCCGTCGCCAGGCATGCGCAAGCACAGCACGCCGATCAATCCGTTTCTTCCTCTCCATCCAAGGAACAGTCATGTCACTAGCCCATCCATCGGCCGGCGCCGCTTCGCAGCCGCAAAGTTTCAATGCGTCCCTGAGCGCCAAGGTGATTCCACCGCTGAAAACACAATGCTCGAACTGCAACCTGCGCGACCTCTGCCTGCCCTGCGGCATGAAGCCCGCCGACGTGGACGGCCTGGACGATCTCCACTTCAGCCGCACCAAGGTCAAGGCGGGGGAGACGCTCTACCATGAGGGCCAGTCTTTCCGCAACATATATGCGGTGCGCATTGGCACCTTCAAATCGAGCCTGACGCTGGCAGACGGCCGCGAGCAGGTCAGCGGCTTCCAGATGGCCGGCGAGCTGATGGGCCTGGACGGCATCGCCAATGGTGCGTATGCCAGCAACTCCACCGCACTGGAAGACACGGAGGTCTGCACCATTCCCTACGACCAGGTCAGCGGCCTGGCCGCCACGAGTGCCGACATGCAGCAGGCCGTCAGCCGGCTGATGAGCCGTGAAATCGTCAAGGAGCACAGCCTGATGATGCTGCTGGGCAGCATGAATGCCGAAGAGCGGCTGGCCGCCTTCCTGCTCAACCTGTCGCAGCGGCTCAAGTTGCGCGGCTACTCGGCCAGCGAGTTTCACCTGCGCATGTCGCGTGCCGAAATCGGCAGCTACCTGGGCATGAAACTGGAGACCGTGAGCCGCACCTTTTCCGCCTTCCAGCAGCAGGGCATCCTTGAAGTCGACAAGCGCCACATCCGCATCCTCGATCACGCGGCTCTCAAGCACGTTTTCGACACGCGCGTTCACTGACAAGCTGTTTACGGCTTAACGGGTTCGGCCATTCCTTGCGAGGTCGGGCGACCGGAAAAATCCGTCCACTGCCGCCGCTCGAAGTCATAGAGCTTGCAGCGCTGCGCGGTGTCGAAGTACCAGTGCCATGAAAAAGGCTGTACGACGATATGGCCGGGCAGCCTGGCCTCCAGCATGGCCTGGGCCTGTTTCAGGCGGTACAGCGGCACACCCATATCCACGTGGTGGGCGGTGTGCTCCATGATGTGGTGCAGCGCCGCGCCGAAAAATGAGTTGAAGGTCAGGTGCACGGTGGTGGAGACAAAAGGGTTGGCGTCGGACCAGCTTTTTTTGTTGTCGTACCAGGCGATGCTGGTGTGCGTGTGGTGCACGTAGACCACAAAGCCGATCAGGCCGTTCCACACCAGCAGCGGCAGGAAAAAGCCAACGGCCAAAAGCCAGAGCGCCGATTGGCCGGTAGACCATGCCGTGACCACCAAGCCCGCGACCCATGCCGCGGCAGCAGCAGTGACCAGCAAGCTGTCCGCGACAAAAATGCCGCGCCGTGTAGGCATCACGGCTTTGGACGGGAAATAAAGCCGCTTCCACCAGATTTCCACGAGGTAGTAGAGCCATGGCGCCCAGCCGCTGCGGTAGGCGCGCTCCAGCCATTGCTTCCAGGCGGGCAGGCGCTCATAGGTTTCAATCGTCGACGGCTGCCAGACGAAATCAAAGCCGCTGAGATTGGTGTAGCCGTGGTGCACGATGTTGTGCCCGACGTCCCACAGGCTGTAGGGTGTGAGCGAGGGCAGGAAAAGCACGCGGCCCAGCCAGCGGTTGAGTTTGCGGTGCGGCGTGAGGCTCTGGTGGCAGGCGTCGTGGCCGAGTATGAAAAGCCTGGCGATCATGAACCCCGCCACGAGGGCCATCAGCACCTGGAGAGCAGGGTGGCCCGCGAGCACAGCCCCGGCCATGCATACAGCGAACAGCGCAAGGTCCGTCAGGGCCAGTGCCAATGCGAGGCCGGTGTTTTTGGTCGAGATGGGAAGAAGCCAGGAACGCAGGACTTTTCGGTGCGGAAGGACGGTGGCCTGGTTGGCCTGGATTGCTTGTGACAGGGACATGAGATGAAGGGTTGGCAGCCAGGGCCGCCGACCCGGGGCAATGAGGAAGCCGCCAGCTTACGGCGTGGCCTTCGCGGGGATTTGACGCAGGTCAAGGACGGGGCAAACCGCGCTGCCGGCCGCAACTTGCGCTGCGTTGATCCACATCAACGCTGCCAAGGCGGCAGGGCGGCACAGTGGAGGCCTCACTCTCTCAACCACGCCATGCCCGCAGTATTACCCCAGGCCCTCAAGCGCTTCGACATCTCCGGTCCGCGCTACACCTCCTTTCCCACGGCGGACCGTTTTGTCGAGGCTTTTACCGCTGCCGACCACGACCGTGCGCTGGACGACAGGCGCGCACGGGCCGAGACATCGGCGGCGCCGCTGTCGCTGTATGTGCACATTCCGTTTTGTGAATCGCTGTGCTACTACTGCGCCTGCAACAAGATCATCACCAAACAGCACAGCCGCGCCACCGCCTACCTGGGCTATCTTGAACGTGAAGTGGCCCTGTACACGGCGCGCCTGGGGCAGGGCCAGCCCGTCAGCCAGCTGCATCTGGGCGGAGGCACGCCGACTTTTTTGTCCGACGCCGAGCTCGCACGGCTCATGGACATGCTCAGGCGCAACTTTGACATCGCGGCCGGCGCGGAAATGGCCATCGAAGTGGATCCGCGGACGGTGGACAACGCACGCCTGGCCGCGCTGGCGGCGCTGGGCTTTAACCGCCTGAGTTTCGGCGTGCAGGATTTCGATGCCGACGTGCAAAAAGCCGTGCACCGCGTCCAGCCCGCCGAACAGGTGTTTGCGCTGGTCGCGCAGGCGCGTGCGCTCGGGTTTGAATCCATCAATGTGGACCTGATCTACGGCCTGCCGCGGCAGACGCAGACGTCCTTCGCGCGCACCATACGCCAGATCGAGGAGCTCAGGCCGGACCGCATTGCCCTCTATGCCTATGCCCACTTGCCGGAACGCTTCAAGCCGCAGCGGCACATCGCCACCGCGCTGTTGCCGGCGGCAGAGGACAAGGCCGCCATGCTGTCCGAAGCGATGCAGCGCTTGCAGGGAGCGGGTTACCGCTACATCGGCATGGACCACTTCGCGCTGGAGAACGACGCGCTGGCCGTGGCCAGCCGCGAGGGCCGGCTGCACCGCAACTTCCAGGGTTACAGCACACAGCCCGACAGGGACCTGGTGGGCCTGGGCGTGTCGGCCATAGGCGCAGTGGGCGCCACTTACAGCCAGAATGCCAAGACCCTGGAGGAATACTGCGACCTGCTTGACCAGGGGCGTCTCCCCGTCACGCGGGGCCTGGCGCTGAGCCGGGACGACCTGGCGCGCCGTGCGGTGATCATGGCCATCATGTGCCAGGGGCAGGTCTGGTTCGAATCGATAGAGCTCGCCTGGATGCTGGACTTCAAGAGCTACTTTTCAGCGGAGCTGGAGCGCTTGCGCGAACTGGAGGACGCCGGGCTGGTCATGCTTTCCAGTACCGGCATCGAGGTGACGCCCGAAGGGCGGTTCGTGCTGCGCGCAGTGGCCATGGTGTTTGACCGCTACCTGCAGTCCGACCTCAACCGCAGCCGTTTTTCACGCATTATTTGATTGCAGCGCCGCCCATGTCTTATGCGCTCACCACCACGGCCCTGTTGATGGGTCTTGCCGGCGGGCCGCACTGCGCGGTGATGTGCGGCGCGGCTTGTGGTGGTTTGCGGCGCGCAGGCGGGCAGCGGCAGGCGCATTCACCGCTGGTCTTTCAGGCCGGGCGGCTTGCCGGTTATTCAAGCGCGGGCGCAGCGGCAGCGGCAGCAGTACAAAGTTTTGCCTGGATGACAGAACAGGCCGCTGTGGCCAAGCCGCTCTGGGTGCTGTTCCATCTGGCCGTGCTGGGCTGGGGCCTGATGCTGGTGATCAACGCCAGCCAGCCGGCCTGGGCGGATCGGGTGGGACGCTCGGCCTGGTCCAGGGTTGGGGCGGTGGCTGCGTCGCGTGGCGGCATGTTCTCGGTGGGCGCGCTGTGGGCTTTCATGCCCTGCAGCCTGCTTTATTCGGCGCTGCTGGTGGCGTCCCTGAGCGGCGGGCCGTTGCAGGGCGCGCTGGCCATGGCGGCGTTTGCCGTGGGTAGCGGCGTATCCCTGCTGTTGGCGCCCAGGCTGCTTGCCGGGTTACGGCGCGCCGGCAACGGCCGAGGCGGCCAACTGGGTGTGCGTCTGGCCGGCGGGGTGCTGATGCTGGCGGCCGTGTTCGGTCTGTGGATGGATACGGCGCAGCGCATTGCCCAATGGTGCGGCCTGGGCTGAGGCATACCAGCATCGAGTCCGTCAGTTCTTTGCTTTGCTATGAATTTAATAGCTGCTTGCGCCCGTCATTAAAGGGCTATGGGCATTTTTCCTGGGGCCGCGACCTGATTTGGTGTTCCTTCACCTTTTCAGCGTGATGAGGACTGCATGAGGGGCGCTGATCGCCTCATGGCCACGCGCCCGCCTTGCGCCCACCGCAGCGCTGAGCGCCAGTGCGGCGAAGCCGCGGGCCGCGGCAAAGGCCAGGAAGGCGGTGCCGTTCAAAGGCCGGGCGAGCAAGGCACTGGCCAGTGGCGGGCGATATGGCTCCCAGTGCAGGCTCACGCCCTGCGCGCCTGCGGGCTCAATCACGGCGTTCTCATCGGGTCCCAGGCGCACGCGCTGGCCGGCTTCGAGAAAGTGGTCTCCAGGGTCGTTGTGGCGTGTCAGCCAGAGCCGGCCCCGCAGTACGGTCAATTCACCGCTGCGCCGGGGAAGGCGAAGCGCCTGTCCCGGTGCCATGCGCCGGGTTCCACCGTGGAGTAGGGTGCTATCGGATTTCGCATTCATCATCAGTCTCTTTGAAGGGTTGCCGTGCGGTCACGGGTTCAGAGTCCGGCAAGGGCGTGCAGCGCGGGGTTGTCGACCTGGCCGGCAAGCAGCTTCGCCGCGGCCGCGCTCGCGACGTCGCCCAGCGCGGCGCGGTGAAGGCAGGCGCGCACCGTCAGCTCGCGCATACCGCTGCGCGCGGCGAGGTCCTGCATTTCGTTGATCCAGGCTGAGGCCTGGGGCATGCCTTGCGCCACCGCGACGCCGCACAGCGCGTCAAGCGCATACGCTTTGCCCCAGAGGTAGGCGTCGGGCAGGCGTACGCAGCGCGCCAGGGCGTCAGCGAGTATTTCAACAGCGCGTTGCGGCTCCCCCCGCGCCATCGCCACCCGTCCCAGCCCCCGTCCGGCAATACCTTCCCAGCAGGGGTCGCCAAGCTGGCAGCCCAGTGCAAAGGCATGCTCGAAGCGGTTCGCGGCGGCATCCACATCACCGCGCACCAGGTCGATCTCGGCCCGCAGCGATTGCGGCCACGGCACAAAGGCCGTCCAGCCTTGCCGGGCCAAGGCTACCGAGCGGTCCAGCGCTTCGGCGGCGTCGTCAAGCTCACCATGCAGCAGCAACGCGCGGCCCAGCATGGACAGTGCGTAGGCCTGTTGCTTGTTGTCGCCTGCGGCAGCGGCAAGTGTCTGCGCCTGATGCAGCAGGCCGATGGCGGCCGTGTAATGCGCGGTGTCGCTGAGTGCTGCGCCGTGCACGGTGGCGATGCGTGCCTGCTCCGCGCGGTCGCCAGCCGCCAGCGGTGCCGCGCGCTGGAGCCAGGCCAGCGTGCGTTCGTAGCGGCCGCGCAGGAATTCGACGTAGCCGAGCTCGCGGCAAGCCGCGGCGGCGAGCACCGGCGAGGCATCGTGGCCAACCTCCAGTGCTTCGTGAAGCGCCGTGGCACCTTCCTCGTCGCGCCCGCGGGCGGCATGCACCAGTGCGCCGCCCAGGGCCACACGCGTGCGTGCACGCAGCGCCGCGTCGCCGGTCGTGTCCGCCTCGGCGATCGCGCGGCGCAGGCAGTGCAGCCCGGCATCGAGCGCGCCGGCGCTGATCGCTGCCTCCCCGGCCTCCAGCTGGGCCAGCGCAGCGGCACGGCCGGTGGCGGGCCGCGCGGTGGGCGCGGCGGTGAATGTACGCAAGGCGGCCTCCAGCGTGGCGCCGGGCTGCAAGCCCAGCTCGCGCTGGAACAATTCACGGCAAGCCGCGGCCTGGCGCGCCGCGCCCACACCATCGCCCGAGGCCGCAAGGCCACGCACCAGCAGCGCCTGGTAGTTCTCGTCGAGCGGGTTGTGGCGCACCAGCCGGCCGGCCAGTGCGGTTGCTTCCATGAGGGCGCCCGCTGCCATGCGCGCCAGGGCGGCTTCGCGCAGCACAGCTTCGGCGGCGGCCTGGATGTGACGGCGTTCCGTGGCGAGCCAGACCTCGAAGGCGGGGCTGTCTGAAAAATGCATGCCTTCGAGCAGCGAGTGATCCAGGCCGGGAACACACAGGGCCTGCGCCCAGCTCCCCGACAGCACGGCGTGAAGGTCGACGTAGGCGGCAGGCTCCAGGGCAAGCCCCAGTGGATCACCGCGCAAACCTGTGCTGCCGAGCAGGCGCCGCAGCTCGCTCAGGTTCCAGCGCAAGGCGGCCAGCGGATCTTCGGCATCTTCGAACAGCAGCCCCGCCAGGTGCTTGCGGCTGACCGGTGCTTCGCAGCGGACCAGATACGCAAGCAGGCCCCAGACCTTGTGCCCGCGTGGCGCCGGCACCTGCATACCGCCGCGCTCCACGCGCGGCGGGCCCAGCAGGTAAATGGCAAGCCCCTGCGCTGGCGGGTCGTTGGGTGCTTGCGGATTCACCGGCGGGCCYCAGGCTTCAGCGGTGGTCGGGTCGATGACCGTGGTGACCTGCGCAATGGAATTCGCCGGGAAGCCGCCCCGGCGCGCGTGTTCGCGCACGAGCTCCTCATTGGCTGCGCGGTAGATGCAGTACATCTTGCCGCCTGTCACATAGCTCTGTACCCACTGCACGTCGGGGCCCAGCTCCTGCAGCACACCGCAGGATTTCTGGGAGATGGACTGCAGCTCGGCCGGCTTCAGGGCCCCGAGTCCGGGGATGGTGCGTTCGATCACGAATTTGGGCATAACTGTCTCCGTTGAGTTGAAGGAGACCCGACGATAGGCAGTGTACGTGTGAGCCGGCGTGTGATGGAACGGCCTGATCAAGGTCAATATTCACGCAAGGAGATTTCGGCCTAGCCGATGATTGCCTGTTTGCTTACAAGCTGGTACGGCCAAAGGTGTCTTTCGTGGATAGCATCGGGGTGTTTGCCGCGCCCCCTGGTTCCTTCCATCGGCCTCTGCTTTGTACGGATGCGGTGCTCCACCGGTAACTTTCACAATAAAAACCAATGATGAAATTCTCTCCCTCGCCGCGCAGCCTCTTCCTGGCATCCACCCTGTTGTTCGGCAGCCTGTACGCCATGTCGCCGGCCCTGGCGGGCGGCAACACCGAGCCGCTCACCGACATTCTTTCTGCGCCCGGCAGCGCCGGTCTGGGTTTCGTCACCCGGATCGAACGCTCGCCTTACAAGGATGCCGGCACGCGCTACGACCTGCTGCCGCTTTACCTGTATGAGGGCGAACGGCTTTTCCTGCATGCCAACCGGGGCGGCGTGAAACTGCTCAACGGCAACGAACAGCGGGTTGACCTATTTGTGGAACAGCGCCTGGAGGGCTTCCCGACCGAACGCCTGCCCGCCAGCCTGGCCGGCATGTCGCCGCGCGACTCCGGCCTGGACCTGGGCCTGGCCTACCGCTGGCGACAGCCCTGGGGCACGCTGCAGGCCGAGCTGGTGCATGACATCAGCAACACCTACAAAGGCAACGAGTTTCGCCTGGGCTATACCTATGACTGGCGGTCGGGCCCGTGGATGTTGCGACCGAGCCTGACGGTGGCTGTGCGCGATGCCAGGCTCAACAACTATTACTACGGCGTGCAGGCCAGTGAGGCAACGGCCGGCCGGCCCGCCTATGCACCGGGGTCCGGTGTGCAAACGTCGATCGGCCTTTACGGCTCCTATGACCTGACGGAGCGCTGGCGCCTGCTGGCCGGCGTGTCGGCCACCATGCTCGACAGCAAGACAAAAAACAGCCCCATTGTGCAAAAGGGCGTGCTGCCCGCTGTGTATATCGGCGCAGCCTACGACTTTGGCGGCCACAAACGCGAGTGGGCAGAAGACAGCTCGCCCACCTACTTCAAGCTGCTGTACGGCAAGTCCACCGAAGACGGCTGCCACCTGGCCAAGATCATCACAGCGCAATGCCTGTCGACGGCGAAGGTCAATTCGACCAGCATCACCGGCATCCAGGTCGGCAAGCCCTTCCTGAACAATGTGAACGGGTGGCCGCTCGACTTCATYGGCTACGTGGGCCTCACRCACCACAACGATCGCGGCCTGCAGGCCAACGGCGTGCAGCTGGACCTCTTCATGAAAGCCGTCTATTCGGGCTTCCCGTGGAGCGAGCGGGTCAAGACGCGGCTGGGCCTGGGCGTGGGGGTGTCCATGGCGCAACGGGCGCCTTATATTGAATCCTCCAGCCTGGCGGCCAACGGCAAATCGGCTTCGCGCATGCTCAATTACCTGGACCCGACCATCGATGTGAGCCTGGGCGACCTCATTGGCTACCGGCCCCTGAAGGACACCTTTATCGGCTTTGGCGTATCGCACCGCTCGGGCATTTTTGGTTCGTCGCGCCTGCTGGGCAATGTGAACGGCGGCTCGAACTACATCTACACCTACGTCGAAACCGCGCTGTGAGCGGCCAGGCCAGCTGGCCATGATGTTGATGATTGCTATCAATTCGGGAGCTGCTTGCGCCCGTGCCTATTGAGTTGCAGCGGTTTTATCTGAAAAAGCCCGAAACCCGGCTACAGGCTGCCCCAGCCTGAAACCTTGCCGACCGGGCGGAGGTCGTCTCCTGCGGCCAGTTTGAGCGCGGAAACGTCCGTCATCACCAGCCGTATGCCGGGCGCCGCGGTGAAAGGGTCCACCCAGGCGCGGGCCTGGGCATTCACACAGAGCGACATCTGCTGCGGCCGCCTGATCTGCAGCGACAACGCAAACACCTCTTCCCTGCCGTTCGCCGCCGCCGCCAGCAGGTTGTCCGCGACGGCGACGGAAGTGTCGCTGAAAAATTCGCGCAGCATCCTGCCCACAAGGGCACGAGGGCCCTGGCCCAGCAGCAGCGCCGCGCGGCCGTTGAGTTCCAGGATTTTTCCCTCCGTCGACAGTGTGAAGTAGCCCACCGGGGCGAATTCGTAGAGGTCCTGGTATTTGGCCCGCAGGCTGTTCACGTGGCTGAACGCTTCGGACAGCATTTCATTCTGCATTTCCAGCTCGATCTGGTGGACCTGCAGTTCATGGATGAGCTTGAGCTGGTCGACTTCGCTGTCGGGCACAACCCATGCCTGCCGGGCTGCCAGCTGTTTCTCGGCCCGGCTGCGCAGCACGGCGGGGCGTATGAAGGAGGTGTTCATGGATATCCCGGGTGTGCCGCCGCCTGGAATGTACTGCGGCGTAGACTATCGGATCGTGCCAAGCAACGACCCCGTGGTTTTACCAAACATGACATCCCGACACAAGCCTGCATCCCTTGCCGCCGAGGCAAAACCCATTGCTGTCGTGGGCATCGGCGCCTCCGCGGGGGGCCTGGATGCGCTGGAGCAGTTTTTTTCCCGCCTATCGCCGGACAGCGGCCTTGCCTTTGTGGTGGTGCAGCACCTGGACCCTGACAGGGACAGCGCGCTGGTGCCCTTGCTGCAGCGCGTGTCGCTGCTGCCCGTGGTCCCGATCAAGGACCGCACACCGGTGCAGCGCGACCATGTGTACATTGCCCCGCCGGGCTTTGAGGTGTCCATCCTGCACGGTGTGCTGCACCTGCTCAAACCTCCTGCCTCGCAAAGGCTGGGGCTTCCCATCGATGCCTTCTTTCGTTCACTGGCGCTGGACCAGCAGGCCAGGGCCGCCGGTGTGATCCTGTCGGGCATGGGCTACGACGGCACCATGGGCGCACGCGCGCTCAAGGAAAAAGCCGGCGTGGTGCTCGTGCAGTCGCCCGATACAGCCAGGTTCAGCGACATGCCCCGCAGCGTCATCGACGCCGGCGTGGCCGACATTGCCGTGCCCGTCGACAAACTGCCGGAAAGGATCCAGGCCTATTTTGCGCACCTGCTGGTGGACGGCAATCTGCAGGGCGAGGAAGCCGTGCCTGGGACCGGGAGCCTGCAGGCGCTGCTGGAGAAAGTGCTGATCCTCGTGCGCACGCAGACCGGCCATGACTTCAGCCTTTACAAAAAAGGCACGGTCTACCGGCGCATCCAGCGGCGCATGGCCATTCACCAGATCACCACAGCCGATGCCTATGTGCGCTATGTCCAGGAAAACGCTTTTGAAGCCGACCTCCTCTACAAGGAACTGCTGATCGGTGTGACCTGCTTCTTTCGGGACCCCGAAGTCTGGCACCAGTTGCCGCAGGAGGTTTTTCCGCGGCTGATCCAGGCGCGTCCCGCAGGCACGGCCCTGCGCGCCTGGGTGGCAGCGTGTTCCACCGGCGAAGAGGCTTTCACGCTGGCCATGGTGTTTGCCGAGGCCGCTGCAGAGCTGGGCAATCCCCATGGCGTGACGCTGCAGATATTTGCCACCGACCTGGACGAAGATTCCGTGGTGCTGGCGCGCAAGAGTGTCTACCCGAAAAATATATCGGCTGACGTGTCGCCTGAGCGGCTGGACCGGTTTTTTACCGCCGTGCCGGGCGGCTACCGCGTCAAGCAGGAAATCCGTTCCATGGTCGTTTTTGCGCAGCAGAGCATTGCCAGCGACCCGCCCTTTGCGCGGCTGGACATCCTGACCTGCCGCAACCTGCTGATCTACCTGGAAGCCGAACTGCAGCAAAAACTGCTGCCGCTGTTTCATCGCAGCCTCAACCCCGGCGGCGTCCTGGTGCTGGGCTCGGCCGAAACCATCGGCCAGTCGAGCGATCTCTTTACCTCGCTGGGCGTCAAAACCCGCATCTACCGCCGCCTCGACGTGTCGTCCCGGGCGGCGGACTTTCCTCCCTATCCGGAACTGCCCATGCCGACGCCGATCCACACCGCCTCCCCTCGCCAGGCTTCTGCGGGCCCGGGCAGCCTGCAGGTGCTGGCCGACCAGCTCCTGGGGCGAAAGTACGCGCCGGCCGCAGTGCTCGCCAGCGCCCAGGGCGACATCGTCTACTTCAGTGGAAAAACCGGCAAGTACCTGGAACCCCCCGCAGGCAAGGCCAACCTGAACCTGTTCGGCATGGCGCGCACCGGCCTGAGCCAGCCCTTGAGCGAGGTGTTCTACCGCGCACTGCGGCAAAAAGCGCCGGCGGTGCTGGACCGGGTGACGGTGGACGTGGAAGGCAAACCATTCGCCTTCAGCGTGACGGTGGAGCCGCTGGTGGCGCCGGAGTCGCTGCAGGGCCTGGTCATGGTGGTGTTCACCGACGTGCCGCAGGCCCATGCGCAGGCAGATGACGCCGGAGCCCCCTCTGACGCTGAAACTGACCACGAACGCCAGGTGTCCGAGCTCTTGCGGGAGCTGGCGCGCTCGCGCGAGGAGCACCAGGCCACACGAAGTGAAATGCAGGCGGCCCAGGAGGGCCTGATGTCGGCCAACGAAGAGCTGCAATCAGCCAACGAAGAACTGACGACGTCGCGCGAAGAGATGCAGTCAATCAATGAGGAGCTGCAGACCGTGAACGCCGAACTGCAGGCGCGCGTGGACGCGCTGGCCCGGGCCAGCGACGACATGGAGAACCTGCTGAACAGCACCGATATCGCGACCGTATTCCTGGACCAGCGGCTGAACGTGCGGCGCTTCACAACGCGCGCGCGGGGCCTCTTCAAGCTGATTGCCGGCGATGTCGGCCGGCCCATCACCGACATCGTGTCCGAGATGGACTACCTGGACCTGGCGGGTGACGCGCGCGAGGTGCTGCGCACGCTGATGTTCCAGGAAAAAGAGGTGAGCGCCAGCGGTGATCGCTGGTTCATGGTGCGCACCATGCCCTACCGCACGCAGGACAACCGCATTGACGGTGTCGTCATTACCTTCACCGACATCAGCGTGGCCAAACGGCTGGAAGCCTCCTTGCGCAAGACCGGGGCGGGCATGGGGAAACCGGAGGACAGCCCGGAAAAACCGCGGGCTGTCCGCAAGAAAAAAGGACAAGGCCACCCGGGCGAGCAGGAAGGGTAGTAATAATTTGCTATTAAATTAATAGCTGCTTGCGCTCGTCGCTATTGGTCTGTGGCCGAATTAGTTGATTTCAGGCGTAAGCGGGCTTGAGTGGTGCGGCCGGCTGGTTTTGCACATTGCTGGCCGCAATGACGCCGCCACCCAGGCAGACATCCCCCTGGTACAGCACCGCCGACTGGCCCGGCGTCACCGCCCACTGGGCTTCGGTAAACGCCAGTTCGCAGGCCGCACCGCTGGCGCTGCGCAGCTCGCAAGGCGCATCGGCCTGTCGGTAGCGGGTCTTGGCCGCCAGGGCGCCGGGCGCCGGGGCGTGGCCCGCGACCCAGCTGCAATCCTGCGCCTGCAGCACGGTGGATTGCAGCCACGGGTGGCCGTGGCCCTGCACCACCCACAAGGTGTTCGTTTCAAGATCTTTTCGCGCCACGAACCAGGGCTCGTGTTCCCCCACGCCACGCAGCCCGAGTGCTTGCGCAGCCTTGAGCTCGGCGCCCTTGGCCTTCACGCCGCCTATGCCCAGGCCCTGGCGCTGTCCCAAGGTATAGAAGGACAAACCCACATGCTCACCCAGCACGCGGCCCTTGTCGTTCTTGATGGGGCCGGGTTCTTTGGCGATGTAGCGGTTCAAAAATTCGCGGAAAGGCCGCTCGCCGATGAAGCAGATGCCGGTGGAGTCTTTTTTCTTTGCATTCGGCAGGCCGATTTCGTCGGCAATGCGGCGGACTTCGGTCTTGCGCAGCTCGCCCACAGGGAAGAGGGTTTTAGAGAGCTGCGCCTGGTTCAGCCGGTGCAGAAAGTAGCTCTGGTCCTTGGCCGGGTCCAGGCCCTTGAGCAGCTCGTGCAGGCCGGTGGCTTCGTTGTGGCGAACCCTGGCGTAATGCCCGGTCGCGATTTTTTCGGCGCCCAGGCGCATGGCGTGGTCCAGGAAGGCCTTGAACTTGATCTCGGCGTTGCACAGGATGTCCGGGTTGGGCGTGCGGCCGGCCTGGTATTCGCGCAGGAACTCGGCGAAGACGCGATCTTTATAGTCGGCGGCAAAGTTGACGTGTTCGATTTCGATGCCGATGACGTCCGCTACCGCGGCGGCGTCGACAAAATCGATGTTGGATGAGCAAAACTCGCTGTCGTCGTCATCTTCCCAGTTCTTCATGAAAATGCCGATGACTTCGTGGCCCTGCTGTTTGAGCAGCCACGCGGTGACGGCGGAGTCCACCCCGCCGCTCAGGCCGACGACGATCCGTTGCCGCTTGCCGTCATGGCCGTGTGTGTTGATTTGCGTGTTGCCCATGGCCCCATTGTAAAAAGGCGGGCGCTTTTGCGCCTGTATCGGGGTTTTCGGGTCTTTTCGGGTCTTTTGCCCTGCTGGCCATGCGGCCGGGACCGGGGGGGGCGCTGGTGGCGTAGCCGTTCGGACTATTGTCGGTCGTTGCGCCGCGCCGCCGCAGACTCTTCCCGCACAATGGAAAGCCCCTTTCTTGCAGGAGCTGCCACTTTGCAACGACGTCAATTTCTTTCCCGTACCGGCCAGGCTGTCACGGCTGCCGGCCTGGCCACCGGGCTGCCATGGCTTTCTTCTCTGGCCCAGGCTGCGGGCCTCAAACCCATTGGCAAGGCCCAACCCTTCGATTACGCGACGCTCAAGGGCCAGGCGCGGGACCTGTCGGCCAAACCCTACCGCCCCCGGGCAGTGCCCCTGCCGGCCGGTGTTTCGGACCTGAACTGGGATCAGCACCAGGCCATCCGATTCCGGGATGACCATGCCTTGTGGGGCGATGAAAAGCTGCGCTTCGTGGCCAAGTTTTTCCACCTGGGCCTGTACTTCAAGACACCGGTGCGCATGCACGAAGTGAGCAACGGCCAGGCGCAGGAACTGGCTTATGACCCGGCCATGTTTGACTACGGGAAAAGCGGCGTGCAGGGCGACAAGCTGCCCGCCAATCTTGGCTTTGCCGGCTTCCGGCTGAATTTCCACACTGATCCGGTGCGTGACGTGGCGGCCTTCCTCGGCGCCAGCTACTTTCGTGCGGTGGGCGGCGAATGGCAGTATGGCCAGTCGGCACGGGGCCTGGCCATCGACACGGCGCAAACCTTCCCGGAAGAGTTCCCGGATTTCATCAGCTACTGGCTCGAAAAGCCGGACCCGAAAGCCGCTTCACTGACAGTCTATGCGTTGCTGGATTCGCCGAGTGTCAGCGGCGCCTACCGCTTTGTGATCACGCCGGGCGACACGCAGGTCATGGATCTGGACGTCGCGCTGTACCCGCGTAAAACCATCGACCGGCTGGGCATTGCACCCTGCACCAGCATGTTCCAGACCGGCGAAAACGACAAACGCATGGGTTGGGACTGGCGCGGTGAAATCCACGACACCGACGGCCTGGCCATGCACAGCGGTACAGGCGAATGGCTGTGGCGCCCCCTGACCAACCCGGCGCAGCTGCAGTTCAACGCCTTCCAGGACGACAACCCGCGCGGTTTTGGCCTGATGCAGCGCGACCGCAACTTTGACCACTACCAGGACGACGGCGTGTTTTATGAAAAGCGCCCGAGCCTGTGGGTCGAGCCGAAGGCAGGCTGGGGCGCGGGGTCGGTGCAGCTGGTGGAGATTCCGACCGTGGACGAAACCTTTGACAACATCGTGGCCTTCTGGAACCCGAAGGACAAGCCGCAGGCAGGGCAGGAGCTACTGTTTTCCTACCGGCTGCACTGGGGTGGCCAGCCGCCCGCTGTGCAGATGCCGCTGGCGCGCTGTGTGGCCACACGCACCGGCCTCGGCGGCGTGGTCGGGCAAAAGCGCACCGCTTACACGTGGCGTTTTGCCGTTGATTTCGCAGGCGGCGACTTTGGATTATTGAGTGCCAAGGCCCAGGTCAAGGCCGTGATCACCGCCTCGCGCGGCACGATTGAATTGACGTCGGCCCGGCCTCTGGAGGCCATCAAGGGCTGGCGTGCCATGTTCGACGTGCGCCCCGATGGCGACAGCACGGCGCCCATTAACCTGCGCATGCACTTGCAGGTGGACGGCCAGTCATTGACGGAAACCTGGCTGTACCAGTGGACGCCGCCGCCGGTGGCGCAGCGGGTTCTTTACTGAGGCCCCAACAGGCCATGCTGCCTATTGCTGGCTTAGAGCGGCGTGCACGCTGGCATCCGTGGTCACCAGATCGAGCGGGAAGCGTTTGCCGGCCAGGTAATCTTCCAGGCAGGTCAACAAAAGGGGGCTTCGGTGCATGTGAGCGCTTGCTCTTATTTCGTCTGCGGTGAGCCACACCGTGCGGACGATGCCTTCATCCAGCGCCTGGCCGGCCACGTGCTCGCCCAGTTCGCCGCAAAAGGCAAAGCGCAGGTAGGTGATGTCTTCAGATTCATCCTGCCCGGCGATGGCCCGCTCAAAGCGGGAGAGGTAGACCCCCACAATGGCTGTGGGCACGAAGTGGAAGGCGGTTTCTTCCAGCGTTTCGCGCACGCAACCCTCGAAGGGGCTTTCACCGGGATCCAGGTGRCCGGCGGGGTTGTTGAGCTTSAGGCCGTCCCGKGTYTCCTCYTCSACCAGCAGGAACCGGGAGACGCCATCGATCTTTTTTTCAATCACCGCAGCGACCGTGACGCTGGGTTTCCATCGTTTAATCATGCGCAGGATTATCCGTGGGCTTGATGACCGGGGTCCTGACGGGCCGGCCAGGCACAGGAGGCGGCTGAAAATCCGGCGGAAAAACTCTGCCGCAGGTGTGCCACCAGGCACTGCACCGCTTTGGGCACTTGCGGTGACCAGGGCCTCAGCGCGTAAATGCGTTCGCCAAAAAATCCTTGCACCTGCCATTCGGGCAGAACCTGTACAAGCGGCGGCGCGGATCGCGCGGCGGTGCCGGCCGCAGGGGCGCTGAAGTCCGGCAGCAAGCCGATGCCCAGGCCCGCCACCAGTGCTTCGCGCAGCACTTCGCTGTTGTTGGCCTTCAGCGTGCCCGTGATGTTGACGCCGACTTGCTCGCGGGACTTGCGCTTGCCGTTGCGTATAAAGGTCCAGCTCGCGGTGTTGTGGCTGCCCAGGTAGAGCAGGCAGTCGTGCGAGGCCAGGTCGGACGGCTGGGAGGGCACGCCACGCCGGGCGAGGTAGCCGGGGCTGGCCAGCAGGATGGAGCGCGTTTCGCACAACACCCAGGCCACGTGGGTTTCTGGGGGCGCGTTGGTATGGCGTATCGCCAGGTCGAAGCCCTCGTTGGCCAGGTTCACGAAACGGTCGGTCAGTTCGAGTTCGATATGGATTTCGGGAAATTGCTTGAGGAAGGCCGCCACGCAGGGTGCCAGGTGCTGGCGTCCCAGCGCGACCGGCGCTGTCACGCGGATCAGGCCGCGCGGCGTTCCTGCCAGGTCCTTGACGGCGGAATAGCTTTCGCTGATGCGGTTAAAGGCCGGCTGCATGTCGTTGACCAGTTGCTGGCCGGCTTCCGTCAGCCCGACGGAGCGTGTGGTGCGCCGAACCAATGTCACGCCCGCTGCGCGTTCGAGCTCGCTGATGCGCATGCTGGCCGAGGCCTTGGACATTCCGAGGCGCCGCGCCGCTTCAGTGAAGCTGCGCGTGGCGGCCAGGATGGTCAGCAGGTGAAGGTCGGCGACGAGGGGCGATAGCTGGTCTGAAGACATGGATGTCGAGTCGGCCCAAGCGGCCTATTGTTCAGAAATATGAACAATGTAATCACAAAACAGGGCATTATCAATTCGGCTGCGCAGCCCTAGACTGCGGTTAAACCCATTGGCCGGCCCGGCCCCGTACCTTCAAGGATTGCAAATGTCTTTATCCCCTGCTGCCTCCGCTTCGCAAGCCACCATCGGCCACTACCTGAATGGCCGTGTGGCCGCCTCATCTTCCGGGCGCAGCCAGGAGGTTTTTAATCCTGCAACGGGCGCCGTCTCAGGTCATGTCGCGCTCGCCAGCGGGGCGGAGGTCGATGCGGCCGTGGCGTCAGCCCAGGCCGCATTTCCCGCTTGGGCTGATACACCGCCGCTGCGCCGCGCGCGTGTGCTGTTCAAGTTCCTGGAGCTGCTCAACCTGAACAAGGACAAGCTGGCCCACCTGATCACCGCCGAGCATGGCAAAGTATTCACCGACGCCCAGGGCGAGGTCTCGCGCGGAATTGACATCGTTGAATTCGCCTGCGGCATCCCGCAACTGCTCAAGGGCGACTTCACAGACCAGGTCTCTACCGGCATCGACAACTGGACGCTGCGCCAGCCGCTGGGCGTGGTGGCGGGTATCACGCCCTTCAATTTCCCGGTCATGGTGCCGATGTGGATGTTCCCGGTGGCGATCGCAGCGGGCAATTGTTTTGTCCTGAAGCCCAGCCCGATCGACCCCAGTCCCAGCCTTTTCATGGCCGACCTGCTCAAGCAGGCGGGCCTGCCCGATGGCGTCTTCAACGTGGTGCAGGGCGACAAGGAGGCGGTCGACGCCCTGCTGGTGCACCCGGACGTGAAGGCCGTGTCTTTTGTCGGCTCCACGCCCATTGCCAATTACATCTATGAAACCGGCGCACGCCACGGCAAGCGCGTGCAGGCCCTGGGCGGCGCGAAGAATCACATGGTGGTAATGCCCGACGCCGACCTGGAGCAGGCGGTAGACGCACTGATAGGCGCGGGATACGGCTCGGCCGGCGAACGCTGCATGGCGATTTCGGTGGCTGTGCTGGTGGGTAATGTGGCTGAGAAGCTTGTTCCCATGCTGGAGGCGCGCGCCAAAACACTGGTCATCAAGAACGGTGTGGAGCTTGACGCGGAAATGGGACCTATCGTCACCCAGGCCGCGCACCAGCGCATTACCGGCTATATCGACGCAGGTGTGAAGGAAGGCGCCAAGTTGCTGGTGGACGGCCGCACCTTCACAGGCGCGAAGGCCGGACCCGGCTGCGACAAGGGCTTCTGGATGGGCGGCACGCTGTTCGACCACGTCACGCCTGACATGCGCATCTATAAGGAAGAAATCTTCGGCCCGGTGCTGGGCTGCGTCCGCGTGAAGGACTTTGCCGAAGCGGTGAACCTCATCAATGCCCACGAATTTGGCAATGGCGTGAGCTGCTTTACCCGCGACGGGCATGTGGCGCGTGAATTCAGCCGCCGCATCCAGGTCGGCATGGTCGGCATCAATGTGCCGATCCCCGTGCCTATGGCCTGGCATGGCTTCGGTGGCTGGAAAAAGAGTCTTTTCGGCGACATGCACGCTTATGGCGAAGAAGGCGTGCGCTTCTACACCAAGCAAAAGTCCATCATGCAGCGCTGGCCCGAGAGCATCGGCAAGGGCGCCGAGTTCGTGATGCCGACAGCCAAGTAGGACCTCCGCCATCAAGGCGAACAGGCCCCGCGAGCCATGCAGTGGCTCGCGGGGCTTTTTTTATCGCGCGCCTTGACTCGGGTCAAAAACTATAGACTGGCCCGACAAAAAATTGCAAAAATCTCATGTAAGCTTCATGACAGGTACAAAAGCGGATACGCAGACAGACACACCAAGACAGATCGCGCACGAGCCCGCCTGTGGGCTGACGTCAATCAAACCAACACCAACGTACTGAGGAGAGACCCATGCTCATTGGGGTACCCGCCGAAATCACGGCCGGAGAAACACGCGTCGCCATCACGCCCGAAACGGCCAAAAAGCTCAAGGCACAGGGACATACCGTCCGTGTGCAATCGGGTGCCGGCGTGGCTGCCAGCGTTCCCGATGAGGCTTACGCGGCGGTTGGTGCAGAGATCACCGATGCGGCGGGCGCTTACGGCGCCGACATCGTGCTCAAGGTGCGCTGCCCGCTGGACAGCGAGATGCCGCTGGCCAAAGCCGGCGGCGTGCTGGTCGGCATGCTCAATCCTTTTGACCCAGCCGGGCTGCAGCGCCTGGCTGCAGCCAAGCTGACATCTTTTGCCCTTGAAGCCGCGCCGCGCACCAGCCGTGCCCAAAGCATGGACGTCCTGTCATCGCAAGCCAATATTGCCGGCTACAAGGCCGTGATGATGGCCGCTGCTGAATACCAGCGTTTCTTCCCCATGCTGATGACCGCAGCCGGCACCGTCAAGGCTGCCCGCGTGGTGATCCTCGGTGTTGGTGTGGCCGGCCTGCAGGCCATTGCCACTGCCAAGCGCCTGGGTGCAGTCATTGAAGCCAGCGACGTGCGCCCCAGCGTGAAAGAACAGGTCGAATCCCTGGGTGGAAAGTTCATCGATGTCCCCTACGAAACCGACGAGGAGCGCGAAGCCGCTGTCGGTGTGGGCGGCTATGCCAAGCCCATGCCGCCGAGCTGGCTGGAGCGGCAAAAGGCCGAAGTCGCCAAGCGCGTGGCGCAAGCCGACGTGGTCATCACGACAGCACTGATCCCGGGCCGCCCGGCGCCGGTGCTGGTCACGGAAGACATGGTCAAGGCCATGAAGCCGGGCAGCGTGATTGTCGACCTGGCCGCACCGCAAGGCGGCAACTGCCCGCTGACCGAACCCGGCAAGACCGTGGTGAAGCACGGCGTGACCCTGATCGGCCAGACCAATGTGCCGGCCCTCGTTGCTGCAGACGCCAGCGCGCTCTATGCACGCAACCTGCTCGACTTCCTCAAGCTCATCATCACCAAGGAAGGCACGCTCAATGTCGACCTGGAAGATGACATCGTCGCGGCCTGCCTGATGACGCAGGGCGGCGAGGTCCGGAAAAAATGATCCACAGGCTGCTTTGGCTGGCGGTGTTTACGGCCTCGATGGCTGTTTTGCCTGCGCATGCCGAAACCGTCAAGGTGGGCAGGGCCAGCATTGAACTGCCGCAAGGAGATTGGAAAGCGCTGGCGACCAGTGATGGGCAAGACAAGGTGGATGGCGACAACACCGGTGGTGGGCTGCCTACCGAAACCCGCTCGTTTGCCTTCACAACGAGTGGCCGCGTGATGGCCATTCTCTACGTGAATTCATCAAAGGGCGGGGGGCTGGGTGTCAATTGGGCCAATACCTGCACTAGCAGTCAGAGTGTCATGGCCGTCAACCTGACGACGAATCCCAACGCGCTCGAATGTGTTCGGATGTCCATCCCTTTGAAGGCAGCGCAGTATCTCAAGCTTGCTATGCCCGATGTGTTGAATGCCATGGAAAACAACGGTATGGCCGTGCCACCGGCCATGCAGGCCATCGGTGTGACAGTAGGCAGTTCCGGCGGTGCCAGCATGCACGTTAATTTGCTGGTGGTGCCGGGCTTTCTTGGTTTGCAGGGCGAAGAGGCTTTACGTCTTCCGRCACCGTTGAGCCCCGGTCAGCTTGTGTGGGCGCGTCAACTGGCCGCGGCTGTCAAGGGCAGCCTTTACTCCATGAGCGGCAACATGATTCTTCCCCCTCTGGCTTTCGCCAGTCCCCGCGTTACTTCATCAACTCTTCAATAGGCGATCATGGAAGCTGTTTCCCCCACCATCATCAACCTGATTATTTTTGTACTGGCCATCTACGTGGGTTACCACGTGGTGTGGACCGTCACGCCGGCCCTGCACACCCCGCTGATGGCGGTGACCAATGCGATCTCGGCCATCGTGATCGTGGGCGCCATGCTCGCGGCTGCGCTGACCGAAACCCCGCTGGGCAAAACCATGGGCTGGCTGGCCGTGGCGCTGGCCGCGGTGAATGTCTTCGGCGGCTTTCTGGTGACCCGCCGCATGCTTGAAATGTTCCGCAAAAAAGACAAAAAGGCGCCCGCCGCCGCTGATGCAGGAGCTTCCAAATGAGCATGAATCTCGTCACGCTGCTGTACCTGGTGGCCTCCGTCTTCTTCATCCAGGCGCTCAAAGGCCTGTCCCATCCCACCACGTCCATACGCGGCAACATCTTCGGCATGGCTGGCATGACGATTGCCGTGCTGACCACCGGTGCGCTGATTGTCGAAACCTCCGGTGGGAAAGCCCTCGGCATGGTCTACGTGCTGAGCGCCCTGCTGGTGGGCGGCACAGCCGGCACGCTGATGGCCAAACGCGTCGAGATGACCAAAATGCCTGAGCTGGTCGCTTTCATGCACAGCATGATCGGCCTGGCGGCGGTGTTCATCGCGGTGGCGGCTGTCGCCGAGCCCTATGCCTTCGGCATCGTGGCCAAAGGCCTGCCGATCCCTGCCGGCAACCGGCTCGAACTCTTCCTCGGCGCGGCCATCGGGGCCATTACCTTCAGCGGCTCCGTTATCGCCTTCGGCAAACTGAGCGGCAAGTACAAGTTCCGCCTTTTCCAGGGTGCCCCGGTGACTTTTTCCGGCCAGCACATGCTGAACCTGGTGCTGGGTCTCGTCACGGTTGGCCTGGGTCTGGCCTTCATGCTGACCGGCAACTGGACGGCTTTCTTTGCCATGCTGGCGCTGTCTTTCGTCATGGGTGTGCTGATCATCATCCCGATCGGCGGCGCCGACATGCCGGTGGTGGTGTCCATGCTCAACAGCTATTCAGGCTGGGCGGCGGCGGGCATCGGGTTTTCGCTCAACAATTCCATGCTGATCATTGCCGGCTCGCTGGTCGGCTCGTCGGGCGCCATCCTCTCGTACATCATGTGCAAGGCGATGAACCGTTCCTTCTTCAATGTGATCCTGGGCGGCTTCGGCGGTGAGGCCGGTACGGCCGCCGCAGGCGCCAAAGAGCAGCGCCCCGTCAAGTCCGGCTCCGCCGATGACGCCGCCTTCATCCTGGGCAATGCCGAAACCGTGATCATCGTTCCGGGCTACGGCCTGGCCGTGGCGCGTGCCCAGCACTCCGTCAAGGAACTGGCGCAAAAGCTCATCGAGAAGGGTGTGAACGTAAAGTATGCGATCCATCCAGTGGCCGGCCGCATGCCGGGCCACATGAACGTGCTGCTGGCCGAGGCCGAAGTGCCCTACGACCAGGTGCATGAAATGGAAGACATCAACGCCGAATTCGGCCAGGCCGACGTCGCCATCATCCTGGGCGCCAACGACGTGGTGAACCCTGCCGCACACGTCAAGGGCAGCGCGATCTACGGCATGCCGATTCTGGAGGCGTACAAGGCCAAGACCGTCATCGTCAACAAGCGTTCCATGGCGGCCGGCTACGCAGGCCTGGACAACGAACTCTTCTACATGGACAAGACCATGATGGTGTTCGGCGACGCCAAAAAGGTGATCGAAGACATGGGCAAGGCCATCGAATAAGGGTAATGGCAGCCCCTGAGCGGCTGCGACTTGCCTGCGTGTCATGAATTAGAGGGGCGCCCCTTCTAATTTCCCGGGTTTCCTAGGGAAAACGCAATAGCCACGAAGAGGGCACGCCATGAGAATCCGTGGCAGTAAGCAAAACGTAATGGAGAGACACACATGAATGCAGCGACCCTTGACCGCCCATGGCTCAAAGCCTATCCGCCGGGCGTTCCCACCGATATCGACGCGTCGCAGTACCCGTCGCTGGTCGCATTGATGGAGGAAAGCTTCAAGAAGTACGGCAGCCGCGTCGCCTACAGCTTCATGGGCAAGGATGTGACCTTCGGCCAGACCGACAGCCTGTCGCTCGCCTTCGGCGCCTACCTGCAGAGCCTGGGCCTGGCCAAGGGCGACCGCATCGCCATCATGATGCCGAACGTGCCGCAGTACCCGGTGGCCGTGGCCGCCATCCTGCGCGCCGGCTATGTGGTGGTCAACGTCAACCCGCTCTATACGCCGCGCGAACTGGAGCACCAGCTCAAGGACTCGGGCTCCAAGGCCATCGTCATCATCGAGAATTTCGCCAACACGCTGGAGCAGTGCATTGCCGCCACTCCGGTCAAGCATGTGGTGCTCTGCGCCATGGGTGACCAGC
>NZ_JBFUBD010000017.1:0-37785 GCF_056405935.1 Polaromonas sp. P1_E3 | reverse complement strand
CCATTAAGGTCAACATACTGGTTGCCAAAGAAATCGGGCGCGTCGGGCGCTTTTTCGGAAAAATCGCTGAACGCTTCCTGATTGCGCAGCCCGGACAGCTTGTCAATCAGCAACGCACAGTTAACGTCCAGGGCACTGTTGAGCGCAACAAGCCTGGAATCCGTGCGTGCAAGTTCGTTTTTGGGGGGCGGCGCCTTCCCGCTCACATAACTCGCGAGGTCTACGACGCCAAACAAACCACCCCGCAGGTTGGCAACGCCGGCAAACCAGGCTTGCGTGTATGGAACAGGCTGCGTGCTGACCCAGGGGAAAATCTCACCGGACTGACTCAGGGGAAACAGGTATTTCTTGCCGCCAGCCTCAACGGCCAACCAGGACGCGGCAACACCTTGCGTCCGCGCAATCTGCAACCTGTCGGCCAGCCGGGTTTGTAGCTCTCTAAGTGCTTGTCTGTTCGCCATGCTTTGGTTTTACGCTGTAAATCAGCCAAGGGCCTTGATTTTGGCCATCAGCTCATCAGCGTCCACAGGCTTGGTGATGTAGTCGCGGGCCCCCTGCCGCATGCCCCAGACACGGTCGGTTTCCTGGTTTTTGCTGGTGCACATCATGATGGGGATGTCGGAATACAAGGGATCGCGCGTGATGGCACRCGTCAACTGGAACCCGTTTTGCCCCGGCATCACCACATCCATCAGGATCAGTTCGGGCTTGTCTTCCGCCAGGCGGCGAAATGCGTCTTCTGCATTTTCAGCAGTTTTGACCGTGAAACCATTTTTGACCAGCAAATCGGTCAGAAACATCAATTCGGTTTTGGAGTCGTCAACTACCAGTATTTTCTTGATTGCCATCACACTACTCCTTGTTTAGCGCTGCCGAGATCCTGCACGGTCTGCAGCAGCTGATCTTTTGTAAAAGGCTTGGTCAGGTAGTCCTGCGAACCCACCATACGACCCCGCGCCTTGTCGAAAACGCCGTCTTTGGAAGACAGCATCACGATCGGGACGCCTGCAAATTTTGCGTTGCGCTTGATAATCGCACACGTTTGATAGCCATCCAGGCGGGGCATCAAAATGTCGCAGAAGATCAGATTGGGCTCGTAGTCGTTGACCTTGGACAGGGCATCAAACCCGTCTTCAGCCAGCAATACTTCATGCCCCCCCTGCTTCAGGAATATCTCGGCGCTGCGCCGAATGGTGTTGCTGTCATCGATGACCAAAACCTTCAGTCCGGAACTGGGAATACTCACTGCCTATGCTCCTCATGTTGCAGGCTCTCGGCAAATGCCGTCCTGCGATTGTCCAGGCAAGTGCCTAAGACGCTTAAATCTGAACCATTTCAAAGTCTTCCTTGCGGGCTCCGCATTCGGGACAGGTCCAGTTCATGGGCACTTGCGCCCATGGCGTCCCGGCTGCAATCCCGTGTTCGGGCGCACCGGCAGCTTCGTCGTAAATCCACCCACAAATTAAACACATCCACGTCATTGATTGAGTCACAGCTTAAGTTGCCTTCGAATAGAATGCAACAATTGTATCGAGGCGGCGTTGCTTATTCGCGTACAAGGCAAAATCGCAGCCTATGGCAAACCCCACAAATCCTCAACTGGACAGCCGACAACTCCAAATCGAGGACACCGACGCATCCCCGGCCTGCGTCATGACATTCAACGCCAACGACCCCAGCGGAGCAGGCGGGCTGACTGCAGATATTGCATCAATCACCTCTGCCGGAGCCCACGCGCTGGCAGTTGTAACAGGCGCTTATGTCCGCGACACAGCGGAAATTTTCGACCACTTTCCATTCGACGAAGAGGCTGTAACCGACCAGGCCCGGTCAGCGCTGGAGGACATGGCGGTATCCGCCATCAAGGTTGGTTTTGTCGGCAGTCCCGAGAACATCAGCACCATCGCCGAGATCGCTTCGGACTATGCCGATGTGCCCTTGATTGCCTACATGCCCAACCTGTCCTGGTGGGAAGAAAGCGAAATCGACAGCTACCTCGACGCCTTTCGCGAGTTGATGTTGCCGCAAACCACAGTGTTGGTCGGCAACCACAGCAGCCTGTGGCGATGGCTTCTGCCGGACTGGTCCGGAGAGCGTAATCCCTCAGCCCGGGACATTGCAAAAGCCGCCGCCGACCTGGGTGTTCCCTATACGCTGGTCACCGGAATTCCCATGCCCGACCAGTTCATCGACAACGTGCTGGCCACGCCGCAAGCTGTGCTTTACAGCGAAAAATTCGAACGTTTCGAGGCGGTCTTTGCCGGGGCGGGGGATACGCTGTCTGCCGCCCTTTGCGCACTGCTGGCCAATGGCCACGACCTGCAGGCTGCAACCTCCGAAGCACTGACTTACCTGGACCACAGCCTGGACGCCGGGTTTCATCCCGGCATGGGCAATATCGTGCCGGACCGCCTGTTCTGGGCGCAGGCCGACGTCGATGAATCCGAAGACGAAGCGGCCGATACCGAGGCAGGTGACGATGCCGCCCTGGTTTTGAAGACTGAAATTGACCTGCCCCCCAATGGAACAACCAAACACTAAGCCCATAGCCAAGCCCGTTCCCGCGGGACTTTCCCCTAACGACGCGCTGTTCGAGCGGGCCAAAAAGCTGATCCCCGGCGGCGTCAACTCCCCGGTTCGGGCCTTCAAGGCGGTCGGCGGAACACCCCGGTTTATCCAGCGTGCCCGAGGTGCCTACTTCTGGGATGCGGACGGCCAGCGTTACATCGACTACATCGGCTCCTGGGGTCCCATGATCCTGGGCCACGGCCATCCGGCAGTGGTAGAAGCCGTGCAACAAGCCGTGCTGGAGGGTTTTTCCTACGGCGCACCGACCGAGCGTGAAGTCGAGCTCGCCGAAGAAATTGTGCGGCTGGTGCCTTCACTTGAGATGGTGCGTCTGGTGAGCTCCGGTACCGAGGCTGCCATGAGCGCGATCCGGCTGGCGCGCGGCGCCACTGGCCGCAGCAAGATCATCAAGTTCGAAGGTTGCTACCACGGCCATGCCGACGCGTTGCTGGTCAAGGCCGGCTCAGGCCTGGCTACTTTCGGCAACCCGACCAGTGCCGGCGTGCCGCCCGAAGTGGTGCAGCACACCCTGGTGCTCGAATACAACCACCTCGCCCAGCTTGAAGAAGCCTTCGCCCTGCACGGCAAGGACATCGCCTGCCTGATGATCGAGCCGATCGCCGGCAATATGAATTTCGTGCGAGCCAGCGTCCCCTTCATGAAGCGCTGCCGCGAGCTGTGCACGCAGCACGGTGCGCTGCTCGTGTTCGACGAGGTCATGACCGGCTTTCGCGTGGCCCTGGGAGGCGCGCAAAGCGTCTACGCCCGAAGCATTCCAGGTTTCAAGCCCGACATGACGGTCATGGGAAAGGTGATCGGCGGCGGCATGCCGCTGGCAGCTTTTGGCGGCACCCGCGCCGTGATGGAGCAGCTGGCGCCGCTGGGCCCGGTCTATCAGGCCGGCACCCTGTCTGGCAACCCGGTAGCCACGGCCTGCGGCCTGGCAACCTTGCGAGAAATCGCCAAGCCTGGGTTTTACGAGGCGTTGGGTGCCCGCACCCGTAGTCTGGTCACAGGCCTGACGCAAGCCGCCGGGAAGGCCGGCGTACCGTTTTGCGGCGACAGCGAAGGTGGCATGTTCGGCTTTTTCCTGCTCGGCCAGTTACCGCAGAACTACGCCACGGTCATGACGACCGACAGCCCGGCCTTCAACCGCTTCTTCCATGCCATGCTGGACAGCGGCGTCTACTACGCGCCGGCGCTATATGAAGCGGGATTTGTGAGTTCTGCGCATACAGACGCGGATATAGAGGCCACCGTGTCCGCAGCAGCGAAGTTCTTTGCTGCTGGCTGAAGCCGGCCTCACGCGGGCCATTTTTCTTGCCTGCTCGGGCTCCAGGCCAATGGGGACGTGCGCAAGCAGCTATCAAATCAATAGCAAGTATTTATTGTCGTGAGGGTTGCGGGCGCCGTGGCAGGTTCTTGCCCCGCCCTTGGTCCGCTCACAAGAACGGGGAAGAAGCACCTGCCGCTATCAATTTAATAGCTGCTTGCGCACGTCCCTATTGGGCTAAAGATCAAAAACCCCTAGAACGTGACTTAATGCCGGAAATGCCGCACCCCGGTCAGCACCATCACCACCTCGCGCTCGTCGGCTGCCGCGATCACCTCATCGTCCCGCATGCTGCCACCGGGCTGGATCACGCAGGTCGCGCCGGCATCCACCACCACGTCAAGCCCGTCGCGGAACGGGAAGAAGGCGTCGCTCGCCACAGCTGAGCCCTGCAGCGTCAGCCCGCCGTTGGCGGCCTTGATGGAGGCGATGCGCGCCGAATCGATGCGGCTCATCTGGCCGGCGCCAACGCCCAGGGTCATACCGTCCTTGCAGAAGATGATGGCGTTGGACTTGACGTACTTCGCGACCTTCCAGGCAAACAGCATGTCGTGCAGCTGCTCCTGCGTGGGTTGCAGCTTGCTGACGACTTTCAGGTCACCAATGGCCAACTCGTGGTTGTCGGCAGTCTGCATCAGCAAGCCAGAACCAACGCGCTTGACGTCCATCAGGTTGCGCCCCTGCTTCCAGGCCGTGTCGCCGCCGGACGGCAGGTCGATCTGCAAAATCCGGACGTTGACCTTGGTCTTGAACACTTCCAGCGCTTCGGGTGTGAAGGCGGGCGCCATCAACACCTCAACAAACTGCTTGGAAATTTGCTGCGCGGCGCGTTCGTCCAGCGGGCAATTGAGGGCGATGATGCCGCCGAAGGCCGAGGTCGGATCGGTCTTGAACGCCTTGCTATAAGCCTCCAGGCCGTCCTTGCCTACCGCCACGCCGCAGGGGTTGGCATGCTTGACGATCACGCAGGCGGCGCCGTCCTTGATGAGGTCGAAGCTCTTGACGCATTCCCAGGCGGCGTCGGCGTCGGCAATGTTGTTGTACGAGAGCTCTTTGCCCTGGAGTTGTTTGGCTGTCACCAGCGAACCGGGGGCGGGATACAAGTCGCGGTACAGCGCAGCTTGCTGGTGCGAGTTTTCGCCGTAGCGCAGGTCCTGCACTTTCACGAAACGCCCGTTGGCCTGGCCGGGGAACATGCCGTGGCTGCCGTCGGCCTGGATGCCGGAGAGGTAGTCGCTGATCGCACCGTCGTACTGGCTGATGCGGTTGAATGCCGCCACCGACAAGGCGAACTTGGTCTTGTCAGTCAGCTTGCCGCCGACTTTCAGCTCATCCAGCACATCCGCGTACTGCGACGCATCAGTCAGCACACCCACGTCTTTCCAGTTCTTGGCCGCGGAGCGCACCATGGCCGGGCCGCCGATGTCGATGTTCTCGATCGCGTCTTCCAGCGTACAGCCAGGCTTGGCAACGGTGGATTCAAAGGGATACAGATTGACCACCAGCAGATCGATGGTGTCAATGCCGTGGGTTTTCAGTGCGGCTACATGCTCGGGCACGTCGCGCCGGGCCAGCAGGCCGCCGTGAATCTTCGGGTGCAGCGTCTTGACACGGCCGTCGAGCATTTCCGGGAAGCCGGTGTGATCGGCGACTTCGGTCACCGGCAGGCCGGCGTCGGCCAGCAGCTTGGCGGTGCCGCCCGTGGACAGCAGCTTGATGCCCAGGGCATGCAGCGCCTGCGCGAATTCGAGGATGCCGGTTTTGTCCGAAACGGATATCAGTGCGTTCATTTTTGTCTTCTCTAAAGGAGGATGGCCGGCGAAAGGACCGGGCCATGGGAGCGTGTTTTTATTTGATGAGCTTGTGCTCAACCAGCTTCTTGCGCAGGGTGTTGCGGTTCAGGCCCAGCCATTCGGCGGCGCGCGACTGGTTTTGCTCGGCATGTTGCATGACGACTTCCAGCAGCGGTTTTTCCACCACCTTGACCATCATCTCGTACATGCCGTCGGGCTCGGTGCCACGCAGGTCCTTGAAATAGCCTTCCAGGCTGGTGCGTACGCACTCTTCGATGTGTTTTTTGCTCATGCAGCGGCTTCTTCCTGATTTTCCTGATTTTTATCTTTGTTCGCCCGTGCCAGTGCAGGCACGCCCTCGGCTTCACCCTCGGCGGCAGCGGCCGGAATCCGGTCCATCTGCGCTCCCAGTTCCTCAAAAAAAACGCTCACCGCCTTCAGTTGCGCTTCGCAGTCTTCCAGCAGGTTCATCTGCGCCCGAAACGCTTCGCCGCCAGGCAAGGTCTTCACATACCAGCCGATATGTTTGCGCGCCGTGCGCACGCCGGTGTATTCACCGTACAAATCGTAATGGTCGTGCAGATGGTCCAGCAACAGGCGTTCAACCTCGGCCACCAGCGGCGGCGCAAGATGCGTGCCGCTTGAAAGGAAATGCGAAATCTCGCGAAAAATCCAGGGTCGCCCCTGCGCTGCGCGGCCGATCATCACGGCATCAGCACCGGTACAGGCTAGAACATCACGTGCTTTTTCAGGGCTGGTGATGTCGCCATTGGCCACCACTGGAATGCGCAGCGCGGCTTTCACGGCGGCAATCGTGTCGTATTCGGCATGCCCTTTGTAGCCCTGCTCGCGCGTGCGGCCGTGCACGGTGATCATCTGCACGCCGGCGCTTTCGGCGGCGCGGGCAATCGCCAGGGCGTTCTTTTCAGCCTGGCACCAGCCGGTGCGCATCTTGAGCGTGACCGGCACGCCGTGCGGCGCGCAGGCCGCGACCACGGCCTCCACGATCTGCAGCGCCAGGGGCTCGTCCTGCATCAACGCAGAGCCGGCCCATTTGTTGCAGACCTTCTTGGCCGGGCAGCCCATGTTGATGTCGATGATCTGGGCGCCGCGGTCGATGTTGTAGGCGGCGGCCTCGGCCATCATCTGCGCGTCGGTGCCGGCGATCTGCACAGCGATCGGCGCGACCTCACCCTCATGGTTGGCGCGGCGAGAGGTCTTCAGCGTGTTCCACAGGTCGCGGCGAGAGGTCACCATCTCGCTGACGGCATACCCTGCGCCCAGCCTCCTGCTCAGCTGGCGGAAAGGCCTGTCCGTGACACCGGCCATAGGCGCGACAAACAGGTTGTTTGCCAAAGCGTAGGGGCCGATGTTCATGGGAGGTGAGCGCTGCGAGGTTGCTGAAAAAGGAGGCACGATTGTACCTGCCCAAAATTTCAGCAATTGAAATTTGCACACGGAGTTGTAAGAGTCTTGCTGACACGGCATTCCGCAGGTGTTGCCTATACTCAAATAGATATATGCCAGCCTGGATTCAACACCTGATCGAAATTTTGGCCCTGCCCGAGTATGGGCTGAGTACGGTGTTTGTGGTCTCCTTCATCTCGGCCACGCTGCTACCGCTAGGCTCGGAACCCGTGGTCTTTGGCCTCGTCAAGCTTAACCCCGCGATGTTCTGGCCCGCTGTGCTGGTCGCCACGGCAGGCAACACATTGGGCGGCGCGCTGGACTGGTGGATGGGCTACGGCGCCCACAAGGTTGTCGATAAATACCAGCATTCATCACACCATGGCCGTGCCGTCCGCTGGCTGGAAAAGCTCGGCCCCAAAGCCTGCCTGCTGGCCTGGCTCCCGGTGGTTGGAGATCCGCTGTGCGCAGTGGCCGGCTGGCTCAAGTTTCCGTTCTGGCCTTGCCTGGCCTACATGGCCATTGGCAAGTTTTTACGCTATTTCATGATGACGGGCAGCCTCATCTGGGCATTTCCCGGCGTGGTAACCGGATAGGCAGGCAAGAAGGATCAGAAGCGCTCGTGCGGCAGCAAGTAGCGCCATTGACCGGGTTGCAACTGGCTCATCGCCACGCGGCCGATACGCAGCCGTTTCATGCCTTGCACCTGAAGGCCGACGCTCTCGCACATGTACGCAATCTGACCCGGGACTTCACCCTTGAGGGCAAAGCGCAAGCGCTTTTCACTTTGCCAGCTCACCTTGGCAGCCGGCAGCAAAACACCCTTGAAAGTAAACCCGTGGTCCACGCGATTCAACCGCTCCAGCCCGCCGGGTTTGATGTCGCCGCTGACTTCGACGATCACTTCATGCTCCATCACGCGTGCATCTTCGCGCAGCTTGCGCACCACGCGCCAGTCCTGCGTCAGCACGACCAGCCCGCTGGCCGGTCTTGCCAGTGGTGTCACCAGCTCCGCCGTGGAGAAATGCTTCTTGAGCGGCCGGATGCCGGAACGGTCATCGGGTGACTTCGTAGCGGCCGAGAGCAATCGCGCCGTCTGCTCCGCTCCGCCTTCAAGATGCGCTTCCAGGCCGGCCGGCTTGTGGAGCAGCAAGGTCACCGGCGCCATCGCCAGCAAGCTGGCATCCTTGTCCAGCACGATGGCTTGGTCCGACACACGGAACTGGGGCTCTTCAACGGTCTCGCCGTCAACGGTCACCCAACCACCTTCGATGTACTGCTCAGCCTCGCGGCGTGAACAGGCCAGCATTTCAGCCAGGCGTTTGGCAAGGCGAACGGGCTCTGTCATTGCAGCGGACCTGTCGGCAGCTCGGGGGTCGGCAGAGATCAGCCTTGCGCCGCTACCACGCCGATTTCCACTTCGTATTTGGCCGCTGCCAGGCGCGGGCTCATGACCGTGGCGCGCGCTGGCGTGGCACCCGGCACCACCCAGGCTTCCCAGGCACGGTTCATTTCGGCGAAGCTGTCCATGTCGGTCAGCCAGATGGTGGCGCTCAAAAGGCGCGATTTGTCGCTGCCGGCGGCGGCCAGCAGGCGGTCTATCTTGCCCAGGATACTGTGGGTCTGTTCGTACACGCCCGGACCGGCGTCGTCGCCCGCCACCTGGCCGGCCAGGTAAACGGTCTGGTTGTGAATGACGGCCTGTGACATGCGTGGACCGGTTTCGATGCGCTGGATAGACATGTGTTTTCCTTGGAGTAGTTGTTAACGGTGTCGGCCTTTTTGAAAGCCGACGAATGGGCATAACCATCAGAGGCGAAGTTCAGGGACCGCTGCGTCCCGGCGGCAATGCAGGCCATCGTTTCGGGATTGTGGCGCGGCCTGCACCAGGTCCCTGGCATGATCCCTCCAGCCTGCCCGGCCCAGGCGGCAGTGCCTCAGCTGCTGAACAGGAAGTTCATCACATCACCATCCTTGACGACGTATTCCTTGCCTTCACTGCGCATCTTGCCCGCATCCTTGGCGCCCTGCTCACCCTGATAGGTGATGAAGTCTGCAAACGCAATGGTCTGGGCACGGATATAGCCCTTTTCGAAGTCGGTGTGAATCACGCCCGCGGCTTGCGGGCCTGTGTCGCCCACGTGGATGGTCCAGGCGCGTACTTCCTTCACGCCCGCAGTGAAGTAAGTCTGCAGGCCCAGCAGCTTGTACGCGGCCAGGATCAGGCGGTTGAGCCCCGGCTCGTCCTGGCCAATCTCGGCGAGGAACATTTTTTTGTCCTCTTCCTCCATGTCGGCCATTTCGGCTTCCATCTTGGCGCAGATCGCGACCACCGGTGCCTTCTGGGCTTCAGCGTAGGCTTTCAGGCGGTCCAGCAAAGGGTTGTTGACAAAGCCGTCTTCAGCCACGTTGGCAACAAACATTGCGGGCTTTGCGGTAATCAGGAAAAACTGCGTGAGCAGCGGCAGTTCTTCCTTGCTGAAGTCCACCGTGCGCACCGGTTTACCTTCATTGAGCGCAGCCTGGCATTTCTCCAAGATTGCAACCAGCTTGACGGATTCCTTGTCGCCAGAGCGTGCGGTCTTGGTCACGCGATGCAGGGCTTTTTCAACCGCAGCCAGGTCGGCAAGGCACAGTTCGGTCTGGATGACTTCAATGTCGGAAATCGGGTCCACCTTGCCGGCAACGTGGATCACGTTGTCGTCTTCAAAGCAGCGCACCACATTAACCGTGGCGTCGGTTTCGCGGATGTGGGCCAGGAACTTGTTGCCCAGGCCCTCACCCGTGCTGGCTCCCGCCACCAGGCCTGCAATGTCCACAAATTCGACAATTGCCGGAACTATGCGTTCAGGCTTGACGATTTCAGCCAATTGCGCCAACCTCGGGTCGGGCACTTCCACGATGCCGACATTGGGCTCAATGGTGCAAAACGGATAGTTTTCAGCCGCGATCCCCGCTTTGGTCAACGCATTGAAAAGGGTGGATTTACCGACGTTAGGCAAGCCTACAATGCCGCACTTCAAACTCATGACAAACCTTCAAAAACAGGCTGAGAAGTGTATTCGATGCGCGCCCGGCCGGGGATGGAACGCTTTGCGGCAGGGATTCGCCACCTTTTTGCTCGCAGGTTTTTTGGGCGTGCTGACACAGGGCGTGCATGCCCAAGCCGTCGTGGCTTTAAGCGACACCGTGCCGAGCCTGGACCTGGCGTCCGAGGGCCTGGCATGGGTTGACAGCGACGGCAGGACCGGTATCGACCAGTTGGCGGGGGGGCGCCCCGGGGCCCTGTTCGTTCCCCCAGACACCCACATGGTGTATTCGCTCGGCCCGCACGCGGCGCTGTGGCTGCACTACCGTTTTGCCAGATCGTCCGGGTCACGCGCTGACTGGCTGCTCGAGTTTCCCCTACCCCTGCTGGACCTGGCCACGGTCTACCAGCGCACGCCGTCGGGAGGATGGACTTCAGAAACCGCCGGAGATACCGTGGCAGTTCCCAGTTGGCCCGAACCCGGCCGTTACGGCACTTTCCGCCTGAACCTGCCGGACACCGGCGTGCACGACGTGTATGTACGCATACAGCATCAGACGGACGTCAGCATTCCGGTCAGGGTCAGCACACGCGGTAGCCTGGCCCAGCGGCTTCAGCTGGAATATCTTGCGATCGGCATCGTATTTGGTGCATTGGCGCTGCTGATCATTGCCTGCGCGGTCCAGAGCTGGATCTACCGTGACAGGGCCTATGGCTGGTACTCCCTGTACGCGGTCATCATGGCCTTCGTCGTGGCGGCGTGGACAGGGGTGGCGGGTCACTTCCTCTGGGGCAACTTCAGCACCTGGAACAACATGGCGCAGGGCTTTCTGGCCATCCTCGGCGGCGGCTCGGCGCTACTGGTGGTGCATTACCTCTGCGGCACCGGTTCACGCCACAAGTGGTTTGAGCGGCTTGCCTACTGGACCGGTATGGCCGGGGTGCCGCTGGCACTGCTCTATTTCGTCCTGGAGCGCCGCCTGGGCGTGGGCCTTCTCGGCCTTTACCTGGTGCTCGTTGTTGCGCTGGGAACAAGCCGGGCCTACATGACGTGGCGGCGTCAGGATGTCGTGGGTTTCTGGGTACTGGCCGCCTTTTCTCCGCTGGGGCTGGTCACGCTCCTTACCGTGACCAGCATCCTTGGCCTGTTTACGGCACAGTGGCTGTCCCACTACGGCCTGATGGCGGCACTGACCATTGAGGTGCCACTGCTGCTGATGGCGCTGAACACGCGCTCCCACGAACGCCATGCGGTAGAGGCCCGCGAACAGGCCATGTCCAGCCAGGACGCCCTCACCGGCCTGCTTGCTGCGCACCTCTTCCACGACCGCTTCAAGCAAGTGGTGGGCCGGGCCCAGCGCTACAAGGAACCGGCTGCCGTGGTGTACATCGAGCTGGTCAACTACCGGTATATCAAAAAAACCTGGGGCACAGCAGTGGCTGAGCAAAGCCTGCTGCGAAGCGTGATAAAGCTGCGCCGGATCCTGCGCGACGTCAACACGGTGGGGCGCATCGACGAGGCGCGCTTTGGCCTCATTCTTGAAGGTGTTGCATCACGACCACCCGTTACCGATCTCGCGGCGCGTCTGATCGCGGCCGGCCTCATGCCGCTCAAGGGTCTCAAACCAGAGGTCGTTCTGCAATTCCATGTTGCGGGCGTGGTGCTGAGTGAACGCCTTGGCAGCCACGAAGAAATTTCCGCGGCCCTGGCCGACCTGCTGCACAGCATGGCGGCACGCACCCGCAGGCCTATCCGCTTTCTCGAGCCTGAGTCCACGCGCCCCATGCCGTTGGACACCGAATCGGCACTGGACAGTCTTTCCAGCGGCCCCCAGGCGCCACAGGCGCTTCACCCCTTCACGGCCGCGCATGCTCCTGCGCCGCTGCGGGCTGTCAAAAGTCATTCAAACCGATAGCTCGCACCCACCGGCTGGCCCACCTTCAATTGGTGGTCAATACCCGCAAGCACGATGGCATTCATCCCAAACGTCAACGCACCGTTCACCCGCGCGTCCTGGCGATAGGTTTGAAGCATGTCGCCCACTTCCGGGCTGCTGGCAGCTGTCACCGGATCGATGTTTGGGATCGGGCAGCGCGGACACGGCTTGACGGGCTTGAGGTGGACCACGCCTTGCGCCGTGGCGACCTGAAGGAGGTCAACGCGGTCCTCGTCGTGCGGCACCAGGGCATCCGCGCCAGAGGCATCGCCCAGCACAATGTTGGGCCGAAAACGTTCCATGCCCACCGCAGGAGTACCGGCGGCCACCAGCTTTTTGTTGAAATTTTCCAACGAAGCCTCGCTGAGCACCAGCAGCGGATAACCATCGCTGAACTGGTTAAGCGCTTCTACATCTCCCGTCCATTGGGGACTGCAAACCCGCTTGTGCTCCGGGTCAAACCGCACCATGCGCGCAGTCTGGCCCAGGAAGTCGGTAAACCACTGGGCCGCGATGGCGCCCATGTCATAGGCCTGAACCTCGTCCTTCCAGACGCGCACGCGAACCGGTTCCTCGACCTGGTCCAGTGCGATGTGAAGGGCCAGCATGCCGGGCGCGCGCAGCACCATGTCATGGTGCCTGAGCTGGGGCCGGATCAATGCCATGCGCGGCAGTTCACGCTGGGTAAGAAACTCGCCCTTGCCGTCCACCACCATCCAGGCACGGTCAAATTCAAGCCCGGTTTCAGTCAGCAGGGCATCCTGCACCTGCACGCCGGCACAGGATTTCACCGGATAGACATAAAGGCGTGAAATCACGGCCCTGAGATCTGAAGGCGCGTCGGCCGGCAATGTTTCGTTCAATGGATCGCTCACTTTTCAAGCCTTCAGGTTTAGATGCACGGCCAGAAACCGCGCAGTAATTGTTTGCCCCAAAACGTCAATTTTGCCCTGCCTCCTAAAATGGGCCATGTCCAAGACTTTTGATGTGTGTATTCGCGGCGATGGCGTGGTGGGCCGCACGCTGGCCCTGCTGCTGGCGCGCGAGCGCCTTCGCGTGGCCCTTGTCATCCGGCCTGAAAGGTTGCCGGGGATGCCAGCCGTTCCCGATGTGCGCGCCTACGCCCTCAATAGCGCATCGCGTGGCGTCCTGGAAACACTGCGCGCCTGGCCTGATGCGGCCTTTGCCACGCCAGTGGCTGAAATGCAGGTTTGGGGGGATGACGGCGGCAAGCTGGACTTCACGGCACGCAGCGTCGGCCAGGAAGCGCTGGCCTGGATTGTGGACGTCCCGGCGCTGGAGCAACAGTTGAGCCAGGCGGTTCGCTACCAGCCGCAGATTGAATCAGTGAGTACACCCGCCAAGGCCGCGCTCACTGTGATCTGCGAAGGCCAGAAAAGCGCCAGCCGTGATGAGTTTGCTCAAATCCGGCCAGTCAACTGGACCGTCAAACCCTATCCGCAAAAAGCCATCGCGGCACGGCTTGAACTCGACATACCCCATGGCGGCATCGCCCGCCAGTGGTTTGCCAATGGCGACATCCTGGCTCTTTTGCCTTTATCGGGTGCCAACGGGAACTTGGCGGCGCTGGTGTGGTCTGTCTCTGTACACCGTGCCGCCATTCTCGAAAAAATGCCCCCCGAAGAATTTTGTAACACCCTCAAAGCCGTCTGCGGCCAGGAAACCGGAAGCCTGCGCCTGACCAGCGAACGGGCAAGCTGGCAGCTTTCCCTGTCCAGCGCCGGACACTGGGTAGGCCCCGGCTGGGCCCTGGCAGGGGATGCAGCGCATACGGTGCATCCGTTGGCCGGTCAGGGCTTGAACCTGGGCCTGGCCGACGCGGCCTGCCTGGCCGAGGTCATTTCGCAACGTGAATACTGGCGCGAACTGGGCGATGAAAAACTGTTGCGGCGCTACGAAAGAGCCCGCAAGGCTGACGTGGCAGCCATGGGCGCGGTAACCGATGGTTTGCACGGAATTTTTGCGCAGACCGACGGACGCTGGCAGGCTCTGCGCAATTGGGGCATGAAGGGGTTTGAGCGCAGTGGTTTCCTTAAAAACTGGCTGACGCGGCAGGCTGCGGGCTTATAGCGGAACACTGATGAGATTTTTGAAATCAATCGCCCTGCTCAGCCTGATCGGCGGGCTCGGCCTTCTGGCGTATACCCTGATGCCGTCATCGGCGCATGATGCCGTCATTCGCAAAAATCTGGCCGAAAGAATGCCCCCGTTCTCCGAGATCGACGAAGTGACCAAAACACCGATGAACGGACTCTATGAAGTCCGTATTGGTTTTGATATCTTTTACACCGACGAGCAGGGCAACTTCCTGATCGAAGGCCATCTTCTGGATGTGAAGAACCGACGCAACCTGACGGAAGAGCGCGTCGAAAAACTCACGGCGGTCGATTTCGACAAACTGCCCACAGACGACGCCATCAAAATCGTGCGTGGCGACGGGCAGCGCAAGCTGGCCGTCTTTGAAGATCCCAACTGCGGTTACTGCAAACATTTCGAGCGTGAACTCGCCGAGGTCGACAATGTGACCGTCTATCTATTCTTGTACCCCGTACTGGGGCCCGACTCGATCATGAAGTCGCGCAACATCTGGTGCGCCAAAGACCAGGCCAAGGCCTGGAACAACTGGATACTGCGCAACAAAACACCTGCGACTACCGAATGCGATATCGCGGCCCTCAAGCGCAACCGCGAGTATGGGCAGAAGTACAACATCACCGGAACACCCACCCTGCTCTTCGTCAATGGCAAGCGGGCGCCCGGCGCCGTGGACGCGGAGGAAGTTGAAAAACTGCTGGCCGAGGCCAAAGCGCCTTGAGCGCGCCAGAGTTCTTAAGCAATTAATTGCCCGATCCCATGTAGTACGTGGATTAGTAGCTCCTTTTTTAATAGCAAGCACACTTCATCCGTCAAGGCCATACTGCCGGCCCGATCTGCCCCCCTGCAAGCCGCTGCTGACCTGGGGTATTCTGTCTGCAAGATGCCAGGCACCCTCAAAAATCCCCCCGCTCCCCTTCACTACCGCGTCGAAACAGGCAACCTGCACGCCCATCTCTTTCGCGTGACCCTCACGATCGCACAACCCGAAGCCCTGCAACGGGTGTCGCTCCCGGTGTGGATCCCCGGCAGCTATCTGGTCCGGGAATTCTCCAAGAACCTCCAGAACCTCGAAGCCCGCCAGACGGGCCGAACGCCCCTCCACGCAGAGCAGCTTGACAAATGCACCTGGCAGGTTCAATGCTCGCCCACCAAACCGCTGGTGCTGCGCTATGAGGTGTACGCCTGCGACAACTCCGTTCGCAGCGCCTGGCTGGACGGCCGCCGCGGTTTTTTCAATGGCACCAGCCTGTGCCTGAAAGTGCACGGCCAGGAGAAAACCGTGCACGTGCTGGAAATCCCTGCGCCGCAAGCCGTCAAGGGCTGGTCACTGGCCACCGGCCTTACGCCGCGAGCAATCAACAAGCATGGGTTTGGTACCTACCAGGCGGGCGATTACGACGAGTTGGTGGACTGCCCCGTGGAGATGGGTACTTTCTGGAGCGGCACCTTCACAGCCCGAGGTGTACCGCACCGGCTGGTGGTGGCCGGCGCCGCCGCCAGCTTCGACGGCGCCAGGTTGCTGGCGGACACCCAGAAGATTTGCGAGACGGAAATCCGCTTCTGGCACGGAACCAAAAAACCGCCCTTCCGGAACTACCTGTTCATGCTCAATGCGGTGGACGATGGCTATGGCGGCCTGGAGCACCGGAACTCGACCGCGCTGATCTGCAACCGCAAGGACTTGCCGCGCCTGGGAGAATCCCGCACCGCAGAGGGCTACACCACGCTGCGCGGTCTTATCAGCCATGAGTACTTCCACACCTGGAACGTCAAACAGTTGCGCCCTGCCGAATTTGAAAGTTACGACTACAGCGGCGAGAACTACAGCAGCTTGCTCTGGTTTTTTGAGGGCTTCACCAGCTACTACGACGACCTGTTGCTGCGCCGGGCAGGCCTGCTCGACAACGCAGGCTACCTGAAGCTGCTCAACAAAACCATCAACCAGGTCATGCAGGCGCCCGGCCGACTGGTTCAGTCCGTCGCCCAGGCCAGTTTCGATGCCTGGGTGAAGTACTACCGGCAGGACGAAAACACGCCCAATGCCACGGTGAGCTACTACACCAAGGGCGCGTTGGTGGCGCTGTGCTTTGACCTGACGCTTCGGGCGGAAGGCGGCGCCGCCAGGGGCGCGACACTGGACAACGTGATGCGCGCGCTCTGGCTGCGCTGTAAAGCCGGCCCGATGCGCGAGGCGGATTTTGCCAAGGAGCTTGAGGCAGCAGGGCATCGTCCGTTTGCCGCCGAACTGGCCCAATGGGTGCACGGGCGCGAAGAGCTGCCGCTCAAGGCCCTGCTGGAACAGCATGGCGTCTCAGTCGTTGAAGAGCCGGCGCAGCTGGCCCAGCGGCTCGGCTTGCGCGCCACCGAAAACCTGGGCGTGGTGCAGGTCAAGACTGTGCTCCGCGGCGGCGCCGCCGAGCGCGCCGGTTTTGCGGCAGGAGATGAGTGGCTGGGCGTGGAACCCATTAACAGCAGGACCGGAGCGCGGCGGGTGGAAGGCGGCTGGCGCATAAGCCGGCTCGATGACCTGCCGCACTATGCGGGCACGGCCAAAAAAGTCATTGCCCTGGTAGCGCGCGACAAACGCCTGCTGCGGCTGGAACTGTCCATGCCGCCTGCGTTAACCACCTGGCGCCTGGCGGTGCGGGACGCCACGCTGATGGACCAATGGCTCGGCCAGAAAAGCTGACCCGCCGGCTCGCCTCCACGGAAAATTATTCGCCCCTGAATACGGCGGGACGCTTTTCAAGAAAGGCCGTCACGCCTTCCATGTAATCGTGGCTGCGCCCCAGAGCCGCCTGCATGTCGCGTTCCGCATCAAGTTGCTGGTGCAGTGTTCGCGTAACGCCCTCACGCATCAGCTGGCGCGTGCCCACCAGCGCCAGGGTCGGCAGACTGGCCAGCCGCTGTGCGAGGATGAGGGCGGCCGCCACGGCGTCATCCGCCACCTGCCAGATGAGGCCCCACTCCAGCGCCTGCACCGCCGGAAGTTTGTCCCCCGTCAGTGCCAGCCCCATGGCGCGCGCCAACCCCAGCTTTTGCACCAGCAGCCAGCTGCTGCCCGCATCAGGCACCAATCCGATCTTGCTGAATGCCTGGATAAAACTGGCGCCCGGAGCGGCCACCGCCATGTCGCACGTCATGGCCAGCGACGCGCCGGCACCTGCGGCCACGCCGTTGACAGCTGCCACCGTCGGCATGCGCAGCCCCAGCAATTTGCGGGCCGTAGGGTTGAAGGCCTGGTCAATGACGGGACCTGGATTGGCCCGCTCAACCAGGTTGGGGCCGGGCGCGAAATCGAATTCGGACAGATCGGCACCGGCGCAGAACCCACGGCCGGCACCCGTGATGACCAGCGCGCGAATGTGCGGATCAGCCTCCGCCTTGTCCAGGGCGGCCCACAAATCCCGGTGCATCTGACGGGTAAAGCTGTTCAGGGCGTGCGGACGGTTCAATGTGACGATACCTATGGCGCCCTCGGTGGCATACAGCACGGTGGAATCGGGAATGGCTCCGGAATGGGAAGCGGTCATGAACGGTCTCCTGTTTCCTGAATCTAGCATTGCAGCAGGCTGCTGAGAGCGGTGAGCCCGTGGCATCATTGCCGGACGCATTTCCAGCCAAAGGACTATTTCATGCCTTCCACGACCTACGAAACCATTGAAACCCGCACAGAAGGACCGGACTCCCGCAAGGTGGGTGTCGTGACGCTGAACCGTCCCAAACAGCTCAATGCCCTGAACGACCAGCTCATGAACGAACTGGGCCGCGCACTCAAGGAATTTGACGCCGACGAGACAGTCGGCTGCATCATCCTGACCGGCAGCGAAAAGGCCTTTGCCGCCGGGGCCGATATCGGCGCCATGGCGACTTATAGTTTTGCCGACGTTTACAACAACGACTACATCACCCGCAACTGGGAGCAAATTCGCAGCATCCGCAAGCCGGTGATTGCGGCCGTCAGCGGCTTTGCGCTGGGCGGCGGCTGCGAACTTGCCATGATGTGCGACTTCATCATCGCCGCCGACAACGCAAAGTTCGGCCAGCCTGAAATCAAGCTGGGCATCATTCCAGGCGCCGGCGGGACGCAGCGCCTGCCACGTGCCGTAGGCAAGGCCAAAGCCATGGACATGGCGCTGACAGGCCGGATGATGGACGCCGCCGAAGCTGAACGCTCGGGACTGGTGAGCCGGGTCGTGCCGCTGGACAAGCTGATGGACGAGGCGCTGGCCGCCGCCCTGATGATTTGTACCTTTGGCCAACCCAGCGTGATGGCAGCCAAGGAAGCCGTCAACCGCGCGTTTGAAAGCAGCCTCAGCGACGGCGTGATGTTCGAGCGGCGCCTCTTCCACGCCCTGTTTGCCACCGAAGACCAGAAAGAAGGCATGGACGCGTTCGTGAACAAACGCAAGCCAGTATTTACTCACCGCTAGAAATAGCCCCACCGTGCACTCGGCTTATTTCGGGCCTTCCCAGGCTATATCCAGCAGGGGCGGCGAACCGGCTTTGCCGGGCCGCAGGCGCAGCGCCCCTCGGGGGCAGCGAACCACACGAAGTAGGGAGCGTGGGGGTGATATATAATCTTGGGCTGTCGGTCGTATAGCTCAGTTGGTTAGAGCGCAGCATTCATAATGCTGATGTCGGTGGTTCAAGTCCACCTACGACCACCAAGAATGCTTCGAAGCCTCAGAGGGTCCTTCCCCCTGGGGCTTTGTTCTTTGTTATTCTTCCTCTATTCACAGCCTCTGGACACATACCATGAACCGCTGCACTCCCCGCCTGGCCGTACTCCTGATGATGCTGGCCGCTTTTGCCGGCCTGATGAGCCTGCCGGCCCTGGCCCAGACCGATTCGGCCGAAGCCGTCAAACCCAACATCCGGAAATTCCCTCCCAAAGCCGTCCGGGGCGAAATGGTGGTGGTAGCACCCCCTGTGATTTCCATGGACGGCAAGCAGGACCGGCTCTCCGTAGGCTCGCGCATTCACGACATTAACAACAATTTCGTGTTGTCCGGCCCACTCCTGAACCAAAAGCTGGTGGTGAACTACGTGCGCAGCAACACCGGCGAGGTGCATGAGGTCTGGATCCTCAATAYGGAAGAGGCCAAGGAAAAGCGGGCGGGCGGTACTGCCACGGTGTTCAATTTTGGCAGCGGCGCCCCGGCCAAGGCCGTGGACAACGGCAAAACGCCGTACGACCAGTTACCTGCCTACAAGCAGTAACACCAAGCCCCAAGCACAAATAAGCCTGCAGCCCTTTAATCAAGGGCGCAAGCAGCTATTAATTTGATAGCGATCGCGGCAAACCCCGGTGGATCAACCGCAAACCAGCCAGCATCATGAGCAAAAAAGTCTTCATTAAAACCTTCGGCTGCCAGATGAACGAGTACGACTCGGACAAGATGTCCGATGTGCTCCACGCGGCCGAGGGCTATGAGCCCACCCAGGACATGGAGCAGGCGGACCTGATCCTGTTCAATACCTGTTCTGTCCGCGAAAAAGCCCAGGAAAAGGTTTTCAGCGACCTGGGCCGCGTCAAGCACCTGAAAGAAAAAGGCGTGCTGATCGGCGTCGGCGGCTGCGTGGCGAGTCAGGAAGGCGCCGCCATCATCCAGCGTGCGCCGTATGTCGACGTGGTTTTTGGCCCCCAAACCCTGCATCGCCTGCCGCAGATGCTGGCCAGCCGGGCCCGCCTGGGCAAGCCGCAGGTCGATATCAGCTTTCCGGAGATCGAAAAATTCGACCACCTGCCGCCGGCACGGGTCGAGGGCGCCAGCGCGTTCGTGAGCATCATGGAAGGCTGCTCCAAATATTGCAGCTATTGCGTGGTACCGTATACGCGTGGCGAAGAGGTCTCGCGGCCCTTCGAGGATGTGCTGGTCGAAGTCGCCGGTCTGGCCGACCAGGGTGTCAAGGAAGTCACGCTGCTAGGGCAAAACGTCAACGCTTACCGTGGACCGATGGGCGGTACAGCGGAGATCGCCGATTTCGCCACGCTGCTCGATTACGTGTCGGATATACCCGGAATTGAGCGCATCCGCTACGTGACCAGCCACCCCAACGAGTTCACGCAGCGCCTGATCGACGCCTACGCCCGGCTGCCCAAGCTGGTCAACCATCTGCACCTTCCGGTTCAGCATGGTTCCGACCGCATCTTGATGGCTATGAAGCGCGGCTACACCGCCATGGAATACAAGAGCACCATCCGCAAGCTGCGCGCCATCCGCCCGGATCTGGCCATGAGCAGCGATTTCATCGTCGGTTTCCCCGGTGAGACCGAAGACGACTTCGGCAAGATGATGAAGCTGATCGACGAGATCGGCTACGACACTTCCTTCAGCTTCATCTACAGCCCGCGTCCCGGCACCCCTGCCGCCGCGCTGCACGACGACACGCCGCATGAGGTGAAACTCAGGCGCCTGCAACACTTGCAGGCAACGATTGACGACAGCGTGCGGGCCATCAGTGCCAGCCGCCAGGGTACGGTGCAGCGCATCCTGGTCGAAGGCACTTCACGCAAGGACCCGACTGAGCTGATGGGCCGTACGGAATGCAACCGTGTGGTCAACTTCAAGGGCCAGCCGCGGCTGATCGGCCAGATGCTGGACATCACCATCACGCAGGCTACGCAGCGTTCGCTGCGCGGCGAAGTCCTGATGCAGGACATTGCCATACCGGCCTGATCTGCTGCCGATACATCCCACGCACATGCTGCAACGGTTTTCGTTCCGGCAACTCCTGGTAATCGCTTTTCTGCTGATTGCCGCCCTGCTGGGCGCCGCTTCACTGCGGGCACTGTTTACCCTGGAAGACCTTTCGCTGCAAAGCCGCAGCAATGCCGCACGTGCACTGGACCTCAGCAGCGCGGCGCAATCCCTTGCCGAACGCAGCGTGTCGATGGAGCGAACTTCGCGGCAATCGGTCGTCCTTGATGACCGGGTATTGCGAGAGCGCTTCGGTGAAGAGGCCCGGGAGGCGGCGGACATCCTGACCAGTCTGGCGCATGAAGACATACCGGTGGACCAGGCCCGGCAATGGCGCGCGCACATGCAGAGCATCCGCGATCTGCTGTCCGGCCCAACAGGTACCGCACTGGACCGGGAACGTCAGCTGGCACAGGAATTCCGCGAACTGGAAACCGTCAACGCAGCCATTGCCGTGCAGGTGCAACAGGCGATCCAGCAGCGCAACAGGTCGCTGGAGGGCAAGCTTGAGGCCAGCCGCCAGCGCCTGACGCAGCAGGTGACCTGGGCCATCGTGCTGGCCATCGCCATGGCGCTGGCATTCGGGGTGTGGTTCACGCTGCCGCTCAGGCGCCTGGAAAACGCCATCGTCGGCCTGGGCGAAAACCGTCTTGACGAGGTTATCGCCATCCAGGGGCCAGCCGATCTGGCCCTGGTCGGTCAGCGCCTGAATTGGCTGCGCCTTCGGCTGGTTGAGCTGGATGCCGACAAATCCCGCTTCCTGCGCCATATCTCGCATGAGCTCAAGACACCACTGGCTTCTCTGCGCGAAGGCGTATCGCTGCTGGAAGACGGCGTAGCGGGCAAACTGAGCAATGACCAGCGTGAAATTGCGCAGATCCTGCGCCACAACACCGGCGTATTGCAAAGCCAGATTGAAGACCTGCTGCGCTTTAATACCGCCGCGTTCGAGGCACGCCAATTGAAACGCCAAAGCATTGACCTCCTGCAGCTCCTGGAGGAACAGGTTTACGCGCAGCGCCTGCAGTGGCGCGCACGCGACCTGACGGTCAGCGTTGCCGGTGAATCCCTTGTGATGGAAATCGACCCCGAAAAAATCGGCACCGCGGTGGCCAACCTCCTTTCCAACGCTATCCGTTACTCCCCCCACAAAGGCATGATCCGGCTGGAACTCAGCCAGCACAAGGGATTTGCCCGCATCGATATCCACGACCAGGGCGTGGGCGTGGCACAGGCCGATCGGGACCGGGTGTTCGAACCCTTTTATCGCGGTGAACGCCAGCCTGCCGACGTAGTCCGGGGCAGCGGAATCGGCCTTTCCATCGTGCACGAGTACATCGCAGCGCACGGTGGAAGTATTGCCTTGATGCCAGACCAACCTGGTGCACACTTCAGAATCGAACTCCCCCATRCACCCAAGTATTGACCTTTCTCCCCTCCCGCCTGGAGCGCGCTCGCCCGGCCGCCGCTGGCGGCCGGCTTTCGCCTTGACGGTTACGCTCGCACTGGCAGCATGCAGCAGCGGGGGTCCCGCCGGCGAGCGCAGCACCGACGCTGTTGCGGCCGCTGCGGCCGCCAGGGCTGCAGCCTCCGCCGCCGAAGCTGCGCGCGCCAGCGCCAGCCAGCCCCCGCCGCTGTCCGAAGCTGTCGTTTTTGCCAGTGGCATGACGCTGCGCATGCTCGCCTATGCCGAGCGCGTGCGCCTCATGCAGCCGGCGGAACTCGCCCAGGAAACCGGACGGCTTGGAGATGCCGCCAGCCCCGAGGCCCAGCTCCAGCTCTCGCTGGTGCTCGCTCAACTGCGGCAACTGCCTGAACTGGTGCGAGCCCAGGAATTACTCGCCCGTGTATTGGGCAATACCGATGCCCAGCCGCTGCATCCGCTGGCACGGCTGCTGGCGTCGCGCTACGCTGAACAGCGTCGCCTGGAGGAGCAGCTTGACAAACAGGGTCAGCAACTGCGCGAAGCGCAGCGCAGGCTGGACCAGACCAATGAACGCCTGGAGGCCCTCAAGGCAATTGAACGCAGCCTGACCAGCCGGCCGCCAGCGGCGACGGCCTCGGCCCCCGCGACGCCTGCCAGCCGGCCTCGTCCCATCGCGCCATGAACAATTCAGCCCTGACAACGCCTCACCTGCTCGTCGTCGATGATGACGCGGACATGCTGCGCCTGCTTACCATGCGGCTCACAGCCGCAGGTTATCGCGTCACGGCAGTCACTTCAGCCGAAGCGGCGCTGACCCAGCTGCACATCGAACGGCCGCAGCTGGTGCTCAGTGATGTACGGCTTCCCGGCAGGGACGGGCTGGCCCTGTTCGACGATATTCGCCAGCAACATCCTTCACTACCGGTGATTTTGCTGACTGCGCACGGCACCATTCCGGACGCTGTGGAAGCGACTGAGCGTGGTGTGTTTACCTACCTCACCAAGCCTTTTGACGGTAAAAGCCTGCTCGACAAGATTGCACAAGCCCTGGCCCTAAGCGCGCCTGCGGACCCGGCCAAACGCGGCAGTCCCGAAGCCTGGCAGAGCCAGATCATCAGCCGCTCCAGTCGCATGGCGGAAGCCCTGGCCGAAGCGCGCATGGTGGCGCARTCKGACGCCAGCGTGCTGCTGCGCGGYGARAGCGGCACCGGCAAGGAACTGCTCGCACAGGCCATCCACCAAGCCAGTGCGCGGGCCGGCAAGCCGTTCATCGCTGTCAATTGCGGCGCCATTCCCGAGGCCTTGCTGGAGTCCGAGCTGTTTGGCCACGTGAAGGGGGCCTTCACCGACGCGGTGGCCAATCACAAGGGTCTTTTTCAGGCCGCCGACGGCGGCACCCTGTTGCTCGATGAAATCGGTGACATGCCGCCTGCCCTTCAGGTCAAACTGCTGCGCGTATTGCAGGAGCGTATGGTTCGGCCTCTGGGCTCCAGCCAGTCGGTCCCCGTGGACGTGCGCATTATTTCGGCTACGCACCGAGACCTTGATGCCGCCATGGCCGAGGGCCAGTTCCGCGCCGACCTCTATTACCGGCTCAACGTGGTCACGCTGACATTACCCCCGCTGTCTGAGCGCCGCGAGGACATTCCGCTGCTGGCCAACCATTTCCTGCTGAAGCTGGCCGCGAAGTACGACAAGCGCCTGAGCGGTTTTGCCCCCGAAGCCCTGAAGGCGCTGACCACCGCCGCATGGCCGGGCAATGTGCGCCAGCTCTATAACGTGGTGGAGCAGGTTTGCGCCCTGTCGACCACGCCGCTGGTACCGCTGGCGCTGGTTCAGCGCGCCTTGCGCTCTCCGAGCGTGCAGGTGCTCACCTATGCCGAGGCCAGGCAACACTTCGAACGGGACTACCTGGTGGGGCTGCTCAAATTGACGGATGGAAACGTGGCCGATGCGGCGCGGCTGGCGGACCGCAACCGGACCGAGTTCTACCGGTTGATGCAAAAGCACGGGCTGACGCCGGGGCATTTCAAGGCTGAGGCCCCTGGCTCTTCCTGAGCTTGTCGCCACGCCGCTGCGTCCCGTCGCTGGCTGGCGACAGCCTTAAGCCATTGATTTAAAACGATTTAATCAACCCACATCTTCAAGCTGTCGCTGACTGGCGACAAAAACAGCCATTTCTGGTGCTTTTGAGCTGAGTTACATTTGGTTAAATCAAGTATCACGTTTAACTCCTTGATTTAAAACAATTTTTTGAAGCTGGCACAGGGTTTGCCCTAGTCATGGCATGCCAGCTTTTTTTCCGTCTTTTTTCGACGCCTCCGTTGGCGCCAGGCGCGGCGCCAACTTTCTCCTGTGGGCCCGTATCGCGGCCTGCTCGAGCCTCGCTGCACTGACGCTCGCCGCAGGCCAGGCACACGCCTTCAGCCTGGACGATGTGGCCGCAATCGCCCGCCAGCGCTCGCAAACGCCTTGGCGCGAAGCCTCCCACGCAGTGCCGGCCGAGTTGGCAAAAATGACGTACGACGAGTACCGTGACATCCGTTTCAATGCTGCCAGCACGCTGTGGCGTACCGACAAACTGCCCTTTGAGGCGAATTTTTTCCACGTCGGCCGGCACGGTGATTCAGTCCGCATTCACGAAATCACGACAGCAGGCGCCAAGCCCCTGCCCTACGACCCCGCGAGCTTCAATTTCGGGAAAAACAAGCTGTCGCCCCAGACCTGGGGTGACCTGGGCCACGGCGGCGTACGTTTTTTCAGCAACCTCAACTCGCCCACGTACAAAGACGAGCTGGCCGTGTTCACCGGCGCCACCTATTTCCGGGCATTGGGCTCCGGCCAGCGCTACGGACTTTCGGCACGCGGCCTGGCCGTCGACACTGCAGGCGGTGCTGCCGGAGGCAAGGAAGAGTTTCCCCGCTTCACGGATTTCTGGTTGCAAAAGCCTGCGGCTGACAGCAAGCAGCTGACGGTGTTTGCGGTGATGGATTCCGAGCGTATGACGGGCGCATACMGCTTTGACATTCAGGGCGGTGAACACACCACCACCAACGTGCAGGCACGCATCTTCATGCGCCCAGCCAGTACCAGCGGCAACAGCGCCCCCATCACATCGCTGGGCATCGCACCGCTGACAAGCATGTTTTTATCCGGCGAGAACCAACCCCGCTCCGCCGACTTCCGTCCCGAAGTACATGACTCCGACGGGTTGATGATCGCGACAGGTGAAGGCGAATGGCTGTGGCGTCCTCTGCAAAACCCGACGTCGCCGCTGGTGACGTCTTTTGCCATGAAATCACTCAAGGGTTTTGGCCTGATGCAACGCGACCGCACCTTCGCCAGCTATGAAGACACCGAAGCCCGCTATGAAATGCGGCCCAGCGCCTGGGTCACGCCCGTGGGCGACTGGGGCGCCGGCCGGGTCGAGCTGTTTCAATTTGCCACACCCGACGAGACCCACGACAACGTGGCCGCGTACTGGGTTCCTGAGAAATTACCGGCCCCTGGCCAGTCGCTGGACATCGCCTGGCAAATCACCTGGCAAGGCAAGAACCAGCAACTTCCGCCCAACGGCTGGGTCCTGCAATCGCGCCGCGGCTTCGGGTTTACCCAACCGGGCACCGACCTCACTGGCCAGGTCCAGTACGTCGTCGACTTTGCAGGCCCGGCGCTGGACGCGCTGGCCGAAGACGCGAAGGTCGAAGCGATCTCCAGCGCCAACGCCAACGGCCGCGTGCTTGAAAGCCTGGCCTACAAAAATCCCGCCACTGGCGCGTGGCGCATGGCGCTGCGCGTGCAGCGGCTGAACGCGGCCCAGCCTGTTGAGCTGCGCGCCTTTCTCAAACACGACAACCACACCGTAAGCGAAACATGGACCAACCTGATCACACCCTGACCGCTGCCGCTGCGCGCAGCCCCCTGCGTGAGGAACGTCACCCGAACTCGGTCACGGCACCGCCCATTAACCGCGGCTCGATGGCGCCGCGTCCCTGGCGCGGCTTCTGGAACAGCATGGCAACCGCCGTGCTGCTGCCGACGCTGGCGTTGTTCAAGGCCACCGACCCGGCGGCCTTGCGGCCCCTGCCTTCGCCGCGGCCCGAGCCCTGGCAACGGGCTGCCAGGCGGCGCCGCGCGGTGTTCCTGATGTTGACGCTGGTCAGCACGGTGCTGGCCACCAGCATCTTTGCCGACATGCAACCCGATTACGACAACGCCTGGTTGCAATACGGTCAGATCACACTGTTCGCGTTGCTGTCGGCCTGGGTCGTGACTGGTTTCATGACGGCGATGATGGGTTTTTACGTGACCATCTACGGTGACAAGCACGCGTTGTCGGCCAAAAAAGTCCAGCACGTTCCGCTGGATGCGTCCACCCGCACCGCGATCATCATGCCGATCTGCAATGAGGACGTCCGCACCGTGTTTGCCGGCCTGCGCGCTACCTGCGAGTCGGTCGCAATGACAGGCCATGTGCAGAGTTTTGACGTGTTCGTGCTGTCGGACAGCAGTAACCCGGCCATCATCCAGGCCGAACGTGCCGCATGGGAAGACCTGCGTGCCCAGCTGGCCGTGCACCCCGACCAGCCGCAGATCGAGGTCTACTACCGCCTGCGCAAGCGCCGCACCGACCGCAAGGCCGGCAACGTGGCCGACTTTTGCCGCCGCTGGGGCAAGGACTATCGCTACATGGTGGTGCTGGACGCCGACAGCGTGATGAGCGGCGACTGCCTGGTTTCCATGGTCAAGCTGATGGAAGCCAACCCCAAGGCCGGCATCATCCAGACTGCCACGCAGGCCATCGGCCATGTAACCCTGCACGCACGCGCTCAGCAGTTCGCCTCGCGCGTGACGGGCCGCCTGTTCACGCTGGGCATGCAGTTCTGGCAGATGGGTGAATCCCATTACTGGGGCCACAACGCCATCATCCGCATTGAGCCCTTCATGAAGCATTGCGCGCTGGCCCACATCAAGGGTACGGGCGGCATGGCCGGCAGCATCATGTCGCATGATTTTGTCGAGGCCGCGCTGATGCGCCGTGCCGGCTACTACGTGTGGCTGGTCGGTGACCTGGTGGGCAGCTACGAACAGCAGCCACCCGATTTGCTGGCAGAACTGCAGCGTGATCGCCGCTGGTGCCAGGGCAACCTGCAAAACTCCCGCCTGATCGCCGAGCCGGGCATTCACCCGGTGCACCGCTCCATGTTCGGCACGGGCGCCATGGCTTACCTGTCGGCACCGCTGTGGCTGTGCTTCCTCACACTGGGCACGGCGCTGTGGCTGTCGGGCTCGCCCATGATCGCCGACTGGACGTTGCTGCCCGGCGAGCTGATGGCGCTTTGGGGCTGGACGCTGTGCATGCTGTTTTTGCCGCGCATCCTGGGCATCGTGGCCGTGCTGGTCAACCGCCAGCAGCAATCCTATGGCGGCACCGTCGCCCTGCTCCGCAGCGCTTTGCTTGAAACCCTGATCGCACTGCTGCAGGCGCCCATCCGCATGCTCGCGCATTCGCTGTTTGTGGTGGTGGCCCTGACCGGCCTGAAGCTCGAATGGAAGTCGCCCCCGCGCGAAGCGGCTGCTGTGCCCTGGCGCCATGCGCTGGCGCAGCTGGCGCCCATGTCGGGTGTGATCGCGCTGCTGGCTGTCGGCATTGCCGTGATCGATGCACGCGCGCTGATCTGGCTGATCCCTGTCGGCCTGCCGCTGCTGCTGGCGATTCCGATGACAGTGCTCACCAGCAAGGTCGGCGTGGGCACCGCCCTGCGTGCGCAGAACTACCTGCTGATCCCCGAAGAGACCCGTTCGCCGGCGGTGCTGCGGCGCGCCTGGCTGCATGCAAGCCGGCTGGCCAAGCCGCGGCTGAAGGCGGCCTGAGAATGGCCTGACATCAGGGTGACCCATAAAAAAAGCCGCTTTGAGCGGCTTTTTTATGGCAGGTGAGTGCTATTAATTCAGGAGCTGGTTACGCCCACCCCTATTGGGCTACAGCCATTTTCCCTGAACAGCGAATGAATCAGAACTTCGGCATGCCCTTCATGCCGCCCATGCGCTTCATCATCTTCATCATCCCACTGCCCTTCATCTTTTTCATCATGCCCTGCATCTGCTCAAACTCATTGAGCAGGCGGTTGACCTCCTGAACGTGCACGCCCGAGCCGGCGGCGATGCGGCGCTTGCGGGTGGCCTTGATGAGTTCGGGCTTGCGGCGCTCGAGCGGCGTCATGCTCTGGATGATGCCTTCCTTGCGCTTGATGTCTTTTTCTGCCTTGTCCATGTCGACCTGGCCAGCCTTGGCGGCCATCTGCGCGGGCAGTTTGTCGAGCAGGCTGGACAATCCGCCCATGTTTTTCATCTGCTGCAGCTGGCTCAGGAAGTCGTTGAGGTCAAAGCCGTCACCAGACTTGATCTTGGCCGCGAGCTTCTGGGCGGAAGCGATGTCCACCCCGGCGGCAACCTGCTCGACCAGCGCCACGATGTCGCCCATGCCCAGGATGCGGCCGGCATGGCGCTCGGCGTCGAAGACCTCGAGGCCGTCGATCTTTTCGCTGGTGCCCGAGAACTTGATGGGCGCGCCGGTGATCTGGCGCACGCTGAGCGCCGCCCCGCCCCGTGAATCGCCGTCGGTCTTGGTCAGGATGATGCCGGTCAGCGGCAAGGCTTCCTTGAAAGCCTTGGCAGTGTTGACCGCATCCTGGCCCTGCATGGCATCGACCACGAACAGGGTCTCGACCGGGTTCAGGATGGCATGCAGTTCCTTGATCTCAGCCATGAGGGCTTCATCAATCGCCAGCCGGCCGGCCGTGTCGACCAGCAGCACATCAAAAAAGTGCTTGCGCGCATAGTCAATGGCAGCTCGCGCGATGTCGGCCGGTTTCTGGTCCGGCGTGCTGGGGAACCATTCGGCACCCGCCTGTTTGGTGACTGTCTTGAGCTGCTCGATGGCAGCCGGGCGGTAGACGTCGCCCGAGACCGTCAGTACCTTCTTCTTGCGCTTTTCAATCAGGTGCTTGGCCAGCTTGGCGGTGGTCGTGGTTTTACCTGCGCCCTGCAGGCCGGCCATCAGGATGACGGCGGGCGGCTGGGCCGCCAGGTTGATGTCGCTCACGCCGTCGCCCATGGTGGCGGCGAGTTCCTTGTTCACGATGCCGACCAGCGCCTGACCGGGCGATAGCGATCCCATGACCTCCTGGCCCAGCGCTTTTTCCTTGACCCGCGCAATGAAGTCGCGCACCACCGGCAAGGCCACATCGGCCTCCAGCAACGCCATGCGTACCTCGCGCAGCATGTCCTGCACGTTGGAATCGGTGATGCGGGCCTGCCCTCGCATTTCCTTGACGAGGCGGGATAACTTGTCGGTAAGTGCTGAGGCCATGGGAGGGCGCCACGAACGTGGCGCAGTTAGGTGGAAATGAATTGCGGCAGGGAAAGACTGCCAGAAAGCCGGAAAAAGAAGCGGTAAAGGCTAAACTCTAGCCATGATTTTAGCTTTGAGCGACTGGTGGGGTCTTGCGGCGGCGGCCGGCGCCGCCATCGCCTACGCTGCATTGGCACTGGCCTCTGCGCGCCTTGGCCCCACCACCATTCGGGGGATGTTGCTGGCGGCATGGCTGCTGCACGCACTGGCCTTGGCCGACGGCCTGTTGGGCGAGCCCGCGCGCTTCGGCTTTGCACCGGCGCTGTCCATGACGGTCTGGCTGGTGCTGACCGTCTACGCCATCGAAAGCCGCCTGTTCCCGCAGCTTCAGGCGCACTGGGCATTGGCAGGGCTGGGCAGTGCTGCCGTCATCCTGACCGTCATTTTCCCCGGAACCACCTACCATGCCATCGCCTCGCCCTGGCTACCCCTGCACTGGGCTCTGGGCATTGCGTCCTACGGCCTGTTCGCCGCGGCCGTCGTGCACGGCTGGCTGATGACCCGTTCCGAGCGCGCCATCCGCCTTGCCGCACAAACCGACGCCGGCGTGCCGCTGCTCACGCTGGAGCGGCTCACCTTCCGCTTCGTGGAGGCCGGTTTTGTGCTGCTGTCGGCCACGCTGTTTGTAGGCTGGCTGTTCGCCGAAACGCTGTACGGGCCCGGGCTGGCCTGGAAATGGAACCATAAAACCGTGTTTTCCGTCCTGGCCTGGCTGACATTCGCCGGCCTGCTGATAGGGCGTGCGCGCCTGGGCTGGCGCGGCCGCAAGGCTGTGCGTGTCCTTTACCTGGGCTCGGGCCTGCTGCTGCTGGGCTACGCTGGCTCGCGCTTTGTGCTTGAAGTCATCCTGAGGCGGGCATGAAATACCTTCTCGTCATGGGATTTGTACTGGTGATCTTCTGGATCTGGCGGCACAACCGCGAAACGGAACAGCGGGACGCCGCACCCGCCCACCCGCCCGCCCCGGCAAAAACGGCAACCGCCATCACCGAAATCGTTGCCTGCGAGGTTTGCGGCGTGCATTTGCCGAAAACGGAAGCGTTGATCGGCAACAACGGCATTTACTGCAGCGACGCGCACCAGCGCCAAGCCGGCGGCTAGGGCCTGATAACACCATGTTTACCAATGCGAACGGGGTGAAAACGGTGCCAATCAAGGCGCGCAACGAATCCCAGACCGGGAGTCCGGGCAAGGAACGCAACGCATCTTGCAAACATAGTGTTAGCAGGCCCCAATGAGCACGCCATCCCACTGGTTTGAAACGGGAGGCAAGGCATCAGGCGTGTGGGAGGCTGTGCCCGAACTGGGCTCTTTCGGCCGCTTGTGGCGGGTCTTCATGACGGCGCGTGTCGCCATCGCTACCGTACTGGTCATCCTGCAGGCGGTTATCTACGCGCTGGGCAACATCACCAACCGCTGGTCCATTGCGGTATGCATCGCCTACCTGTGCGCCACACTTGCCGTGCGCCTGTGGGCCAAACCGCGGCCACCGCGAAGCACCTTTGACGCACAGTGGTTGCTGACCATCGGTGTGGACGTCATCACGTTCTCCACCCTCAATTTCCTGCAATCAAGCGGCATCAACTACACCCCGCTGTTTGCCCTGCCGGTGCTCCTTGCATCCATCCTCGGGCCGATCTTGCTGGCCTTCGGAACCGCTGCCAGCGTGACCCTGCTGCTTCTGGCCGACGCCTGGTGGAGTTCACTTCAGGTATTGGGCGACTTCAATGCCCGATTCCTCCAGTCTGGCTTGAGCGGCTCCGGCTTTTTCCTCGTTGCCCTGCTTGCAAACCACCTGGCCTTGCGGCTGGCCCGTGAAGAGCAGCTGGCAAAGCGCAGCCAGTCCGCCGCGCGCATGCAGACTCAGGTCAATGAGTTGGTCATTGAAACATTGGCCGACGGTGTGCTGGTAGTCGACATCAATGGCATCGTCCGGTCGGCCAATCCGGCGTCCAGGCGCCTGCTGGGGGTTCGGGATTCGGTTCGCAGTGCGCCTTTCATCCTTGTCATGGAAGCCACCTGGCTGCCTCTTGCCGAACTGATGCACAGCACGTTCAGCACGCAGGCACCCCAGGAAGCGGACGTCGGCCTTGAATACCCCGGCAGCAACACCCGCCGGCTCCACGTGCGCACCCGCCTTGCCGCCTCAAAAAACGGCACCCATGAAAGTCTTTGTGTGATGTTTCTCGAAGACCTTCGTGAAATGGAAGCGCGCGTGAGGACCGAAAAGATGGCGGCCATGGGGCGCATGTCGGCTGCGGTAGCGCACGAAATCAGGAACCCGCTGGCTGCCATCTCGCAAGCCAATGCCTTGCTGGAGGAAGACCTGCAGGATGAAGCCCATCGCCAGCTTACAGCCATGATCCGGCAAAATGCGCAGCGCCTTGCCCGGATTGTCGATGAGGTGCTGAATATTTCGCGGGCCCAGGCACACCTTCCCTCACCGCAAACCACCAGCCTGGCACTGGACGAAACTGCTCACAGGATTGCTACAGACTGGGCAGTGCAGACCGCAGCATCCCAACGCATGAAGATCACGGCAGACTCAGGCAACACCGTTGTGTGTTTTGAGCCCGAGCATTTGCGCCGCCTGATGATCAATCTGCTGGACAATGCCCTTCGCTATGCCAGCACCTCTTCGCAGGCAATTGAAGTCTCCACCCAGCTGGTGACACCGGGACAGGCTCGCTTGTCTGTGTGGAGCGACGGCCAGCCCATGGAGCAAACTGTGCAAACGCATTTGTTCGAGCCATTTTTCTCCTCTGAAAGCCGCTCCAGCGGATTGGGCTTGTACATCTGCCGTGAATTGTGCGAACGCTATGGAGCGCTGATCGGCTATCAACGCGTGCAGCGGGGCGGCATTGACGGAAACGAATTTTTTGTCACCTTCGGGCCTTCCAGCCCGCCGCTGAGCTTGCCGGCGGCTTCTTTTGCCACAATGCCCACCTGAACCCATGAGCATCCCCACTCCTGCCCCCCAGCAAGCGCGCATCCTGGTCATTGACGATGAACCGGATCTGCGCACCCTGTATGAGCTGACCCTGCTCAGGGAGGGGTATCGGGTAGAGGCCGCCGGCGACCTGCTGCAGGCCCGGGAACAGCTCAAGGCGCATCACTTCGATGCGGTGATTACCGATATGCGCCTGCCTGACGGCCTCGGCCTTGAGCTGCTGCGCGACATGGTGGACCAGCAAAGGCCGGAACGATGCGTGGTGATTACAGCCCACGGTTCGGCCGAAAATGCGGTGGAAGCCCTGAAGGCCGGCGCGTTCGATTACCTCACAAAACCTGTGGACCTGAAACAGTTCCGCAGCGTCGTGGCGTCCGCGGTGCAGGGCGCCAAACAGCCGGCACAACAAGCCAAAGGTGACCGAAGTGCAATGGAATCTGGCATTGCATCTTCTGCAACAGGCCAGAAAAAGAACGGTGACGGCGCCCAGATCCTGCAAAAACTGGTGGGGGAATCTGCCGTCATGCGCGCCGTGAAGTCGCGCATCGTCAAAGTGGCAGGAAGCATGGCACCGGTTCTTATCCAGGGAGAGTCAGGCACCGGCAAGGAACTGGTTGCTCGCGCTGTACACAGTTGCAGCCATCGCGCAGCCGGGCCTTTTGTGGCCGTCAATTGCAGCGCCATACCCGAAAACCTTCTGGAAGCGGAGTTTTTCGGCGCTCGCAAGGGGGCCTATACCGGTTCGGCGCAGGACCGGCAGGGCTATTTCCAGGCGGCCAAGGGCGGAACCCTGTTTCTCGATGAAATCGGTGACCTGCCCCTGGCCATGCAATCCAAACTTCTGCGCGCCATCCAGGAGCGCACGGTAAGGCCGCTGGGGTCGCCGCAGGAAGATGCCGTGGACGTGCGCATCGTCAGCGCCACCCATAAAAACCTGGCGGCAGAGGCCCAGGAAGGGACGTTCCGTCAGGATCTTTACTACCGGCTCAACGTGATCGAGATTGCCGTGCCGGCCTTGCGTGAGCGCAAGGAGGACTTGCCCGCCCTCTGCAATGCCCTCCTATCAAGAATCTGCCAGGAATCCGGCTTCAAGATGCCCGAGCTGACGGATGCGGTAATGGAGCAGCTGCAGTCCAGGACTTACAACGGCAATGTCAGGGAACTGGAAAACATCCTTCATAGAGCCGTAGCCCTTGGGGAAGGAAGTGCGCTGCATTTTGATGCGCCAGCCGAAGAACCTGTCACCGTCCCGGAAAACCTGCAGGATTACCTGGATGGCCAGGAACGGAACATCCTGACCAAGGTTCTGCTGGAGACCGGCTTCAACCGCACGGCCGCCGCCGCAAGGCTGGGCTTGAGCCTGCGGCAGATCCGCTACCGCATTGCCCGCCTGAACATCACCACACCCGGCAACGACGAGCTTGCCGATGGACTTGATCCGGCCGATGACCCCGCCTGAAAGCCCGGGCAGCGTTTCCCTGCCCTTGTGGCAAAACGGGTGGTACCGGTACGCACGTGCGCTCGCCTCACCCAACTTTGGTCCGCGCCCGATCGAGGCAAAAATCGATCTGATCGTCATTCACTCCATCAGCCTGCCGCCGGGCGAGTACGGCAATGGCAACGTCCAGCGGCTCTTCACCAACCAGCTTGACTGGGAGGCGCACACTTATTTTCAAGGCATTCGCGGCCTGCAGGTCTCGTCGCACTTCTTCATCGCCCGCACCGGTGCACTGTGGCAATTTGTGAGTTGCGACGACCGCGCCTGGCACGCCGGGGAATCGAGCTACCGTGGACGCGTCAACTGCAACGACGATTCCGTCGGCATTGAACTGGAAGGCCTTGAGGGAGATACCTTTGAAGCATCCCAATATGAAACCCTGACGGGGCTGTGCGCCTCACTCCTGCAACGCTACCCCATCGACCACATTGCCGGACACGAGCACATAGCACCCGGCCGCAAGCAGGACCCGGGCTCCGGCTTTAACTGGCCGCTGCTGCAAAACTCACTGTCGTCGCCGGCTAGGTGTTTTCCCGAAAATACCTGAGCAACGGACCCTGCTGAGCACCCCATCTGCGGTGCGCTGTTGCTGAAAATCGTTGTTATTTTTACCTCAGCAAGGGGCAAAATTTTCCAACGCCAGTCCGCGTCGAGACATGCCGGCCACGCCGCATCTGCTTCGCAGGCCTTGGTGCATCAGGCTCTTCCGAACCTCAACGACTCGGCAATAAGGCCTCATCCAGGTGCCCGGATGGTGACCCGAAAAAGCCACAAAACGTAACGGTGCATTCAGTCGGCGATACACTACCTGTAGTGGCTTGTATTCCCCTCAGACCCTAGGTATAGTGTCTAAGCCCTAATTTCAGTTTGATGTAATTCGGGTCCGGAAAGGAAGGGCAGGTTGATAGACCTGCACAAAACCTCAGATATCCAGAGACCCCGAACAGCGCATCAAACCACCCATAAAACAAAGCAAAGAGGAAGTCATGCAAACAGCACAACACGCGGTGCCCGTTACATCGAGCGTTCTGGCAAACAACCCAGCCGTCGCCGACACCAACGCACAAAGCAACCCGCTCGCCCATTACCAGATCATCCGCCGCAATGGCGGTGTGGTGCCTTTCGAACCCAACAAAATTGCCGTGGCCATGATGAAGGCCTTCCTGGCTGTTCACGGCACACAAGGGGCGGCTTCGGCCAGCGTGCGCGAAACGGTTGACGGCCTGACGCAAGCGGTCATCCGTGCCCTGATGCGCTCGCGACCGGGCGGCGGCACCTTTCATATAGAAGACGTGCAGGATCAGGTCGAGCTCGGCCTGATGCGCGGCGGCCACCACGAGATTGCCCGCGCTTACGTGCTGTACCGCGAGAAGCGCACACAGGAACGTGCACGCCAGCCGCAAACCCAGGCACCTGCCGCGCCCCTGATCCACGTGACGGATCGCGGTAACCGCGTCGCGCTCGATGTCCGCAACCTGCAGGCGCTGATTGAAGCGTCTTGCGCCAATCTGGGCGCCGATGTCAAGCCCGACCCCATCGTGGCAGAGACCATGCGCAACCTCTATGACGGTGTGCCCATCGATGAGGTCTACAAAGCTTCTATCCTGGCTGCGCGAACCCTGATCGAGAAAGACCCCGACTACACCTACGCCACAGCACGCCTGCTGATGCACACCATCCGCCGCGAAGTACTGGGTGAAGAAGTCAGCCAGGAAGACATGGCCATTCGCTATGCTGAATACTTCCCTCAGTTCATCGCCAAGGGCGTGCAGAACGAATTGCTCGACGAAAAGCTGCAGCAGTTCGACCTGGCCCGCCTGGGTGCGGCGCTCAAGCCCGAGCGCGACCTGAAGTTCGACTACCTTGGCCTGCAGACCCTGTTTGACCGCTACTTCCTGCATGTACGCAAGCAGCGCATCGAGCTGCCCCAGGCTTTCTTCATGCGTGTGGCCATGGGCCTGTCGCTTAACGAGATCAACCGCGAAGAGCGCGCGATCGAGTTCTACGAAATCCTGTCGTCCTTCGACTTCATGTCGAGCACGCCTACCCTGTTCAACGCCGGCACGTTGCGCTCGCAGCTGTCCTCGTGCTATCTGACGACCGTCGCCGACGACCTGGGCGGCATCTACGATGCCATCAAGGAAAACGCCCTGCTGTCCAAATTCGCCGGCGGCCTGGGCAATGACTGGACGCCCGTGCGCGCCCTGGGCGCCCATATCAAGGGCACCAACGGCGAATCGCAAGGCGTCGTGCCTTTCCTGAAGGTCGTCAACGACACCGCCGTGGCGGTCAACCAGGGCGGCAAGCGCAAGGGCGCCGTCTGCGCCTACCTGGAAACCTGGCACCTGGATATTGAAGAGTTCCTGGAGCTGCGCAAGAACACCGGCGACGACCGCCGCCGCACGCACGACATGAACACCGCCAACTGGATTCCTGACCTCTTCATGCGCCGCGTGATGGAAAAGGGCACCTGGACGCTGTTCTCACCATCCGACACGCCCGACCTGCACGACAAGTTCGGCAAGGATTTCGAAAAAATCTATACCGCCTACGAAGCCAAGGCCGAGCGCGGCGAGATCAAGCCGTCCCGCAAGCTGCAGGCCACCGACATGTGGCGCAAGATGCTGTCGATGCTGTTTGAAACCGGCCATCCCTGGATCACCTTCAAGGACGCCTGCAATGTGCGCTCGCCGCAGCAGCACGCCGGCGTTGTGCACTCCTCCAACCTGTGCACCGAGATCACGCTCAACACCAGCGACACCGAAACCGCCGTCTGCAACCTGGGCTCGGTCAACCTCGTTCAGCACCTGAAGGATGGCGCGGTTGACCACGAAAAGCTCAAGAAAACCATCACCACGGCCATGCGCATGCTGGACAACGTGATCGACATCAACTACTACGCCGTCAAAAAGGCCCGTGACTCCAACATGCGCCACCGCCCCGTGGGCCTGGGCATCATGGGCTTCCAGGACTGCCTGTATGAATTGCGCGTGCCTTATGCCTCCCAGGAAGCTGTCGAGTTCGCCGACAAGTCCATGGAAGCTGTTTGCTACCACGCCTACTGGGCATCAACCGAACTGGCCAAAGAGCGCGGCAAATATGCCACGTACAAAGGCTCGCTCTGGGACAAGGGCATCCTGCCGCTGGATACGCTGGACATGCTGGCCGAGCAGCGCGGCGGCTATGTGGAAGTCGACCGCTCCGCCAGCCTTGACTGGGACGCCTTGCGCAAGAAGATTGCCAAAGACGGCATGCGCAACTCCAATTGCGTCGCCATTGCGCCTACAGCGACCATCTCCAACATCATCGGGGTGGATGCCTGTATCGAACCCTGCTTTGGCAACCTGTCGGTCAAGTCCAACCTGTCCGGCGAATTCACGGTCATCAACCATTACCTGGTGCGCGACCTCAAGCGCCTGGGCCTGTGGGACGACGTGATGGTCGTGGACCTCAAGCACTTTGACGGATCGCTGCGGCCGATCGACCGCGTGCCGCAAGACGTCAAGGCGCTTTACGCCACAGCGTTTGAGATCGAGACCTCCTGGATTGTTGAGGCCGCGGCGCGTCGCCAGAAATGGATTGACCAGGCGCAGTCGCTCAACATCTACA